>NZ_JAALEE010000257.1:0-4146 GCF_014145265.1 Dietzia sp. CW19
GTCGGCAGGGTCTCCAGATCCTTGGACCCGTGGGTGACCAGGTACACCGCGCAGCCCATTGTTCGGAGCAGACGCATGAGACCGTCCACATGCTTGGTCAGCCCCGGCGCGGCGGCCAGCGTGCCCCACAGCTCGTCGAGGGTGTAGGCGAACAGCTTCCGCTTGCGCAGGCCAGCATCGGCGAGAATCTTCGACGCCGTCACCGCGCCCGCTGCCGCCGACCAGCACGCCATGATCACCGCGGCTTTCACGGTTTCGTCGTTGTCGTCCAGGGCGGACACGTCGATCACCACCGCGGCGGAGTTGACGTCGATGGGCGTGGTGGTCTGCCCCGAGAAGATCTCCCCGGTCACACCGTGCTGCATCGCATACAGGCTGCGCAGCAGCGGCCGGACGGTGGCGTGATACTCCTCATCCGACGCCGAGACGGTGACCTGGTGCAGCTGCCGGGACCCCGCCTGCAACATGGCGATCAGGTCCGTCAGCTCCGGCGGATGCACCCAGCGACTGCGCCCGTCCGGGCCGTCCTCGGCGTATAGGTCGTCCAGTGCCACGGCCACGGCCGCGGACTCGTAATCGGCCATCCGACCCTGCCGGGCGAGCGAGACCAGAGTCTCGATCATCCGGCGCTGACCGGCGGCCACCTCCTTTTTGGCTCGATGGAGTTGCTGTTCCAACATGCGCAGCCTCTCCCGATCGGCGTCGGTGTCCCCGGTGTGAGTGGCGATCGCCGCCTGGAGGACCGGCACCACCGAACCCAGAGCTCCCGCGTCGAGGGGGTTGATCCGGTCCAGGCCGTGCCCGATCCGGATCACCTGCCCGTCGACAGCTAGCACCAGGGGGACGTACTCGCCCTTGAGGTCGTTGGGAATGATCGGCACATGACCCTGGGCCGAGTGTCCGAGCAGGATCTGCCGCACCAGCGAGGACTTACCCAGCCCGGGCACCGACATCAAGAACGCCGACGGCGTCGACAGCAGGTTCTGCTCTAGCCAGCTCAGACAGTCGAAGCCGAGGTCCTTGCCGTCGAGCAGGTTCCGACCGATCGGCGGGCCGATCATCGGAGACGGCGACCCGACCGAGTTGGGGTTCCACCCGGCGGCGTAGTTCGTGGCCATCATGAACTCGTTCGGAGCAGTGACCGATCGCACCAGACCCGACCCGATCCCGGCAGCGAAGGGGGCACGAAAGCCGCGCGCCCCGGCTCGTGGCCACGCATCCTCCCCGACCACCGGGGCCACACCATGCCGGGCTAGCGACTCGTGTTTGATCCGCCCGACCTCATCCGGGTTGGCCTTCTGCCATCTGCCCAGGGCCCGCCCTCGGCGGGTCCACGGCAGCGGGTACTTCTCTTGCCCGTCGAGGATCGCCCGGAACAGCTCGCCGTAGTCGGCGGTGGCCTCCTCTGGTCTCCACATACTCATAGCGGCAGCTCCGTCTCGATCGTCGCGTGCTGGAACCCCGCCACACCCAGTCCAAGGTTGGCGGCCAACATCACCCCTTGGCGCCCGGACTCATGCCGCACCCGCAAGCGGGTACGCGGCCGCAGCGCCTGCAAGAACAGTCGGGCGATCTCGTGTCCGCCGGCCACGGTCACCGTCGACCACACCCGTCCACCGTCGGCGGCCTCGACTTCACTGACCGACAGGGGGTCGACGAAGGGGCGCATCCAGCGGGTACGCCAGATGTGGCCGGCGGCGTCCCACTCGGCCAGCACGTCGGACACGTCCGCGCTGGCCTCTGCTCCGCTGGCCGGATCCGAGCACGACAGTGTGAAGCTGACGCACTCCACACTTCCCACGCGAACACTGCGCGACGACTCGTCCCAGGTCAGCTCGGATAGATCCTCGATTGACCGCAGCGCCGCGTCCAGGACGTGACCGCAGCGCCCGGCGATCTCGCTCTCGCGTGCAGGCCGGGCCGGCAGGCCGGCGAGAGCGGCCGCGTCGTACAGGGTCGGTGCGTCGACCGCCACGATCGAGGCCAACTCCGTGAGGTCGCTTCGCTCGGTCTTGTCGGCGGCCGAGAACACTCCACCCAGCAGCGGTGGCGCTGAGGTCGTGCTGTCACAGGCGAAACCGGCCAGAAGCCGGTCCAGGCCCGCCACCTGACGGGTCCACGCACTGACCCTCTCCTGCTCCACGATCCCGGCATCATCCACCAGGCTCGCCACGGCAATCTGGTGGCGGCTGGCGTCGGTGACGAGCGCCTGGGGGAAGCCGCGGGCATCGACGGTCTCACTGACCTCCAGTCCGCGCAGGGGGCGGGGGCGGGTATCGGGAGTCGATCCAAATAGGTTCTTGAGGTTCAACATCCGCTCAGTCCTTCCTTCCGAACGGCAGGGCTCCAGCACCGAGGCAGAACGAGAACGCCGAGTCCTGCATGAGCCGCATCTCGCGCACCCGGATGTTCAACTGGTTGGCCAGCGCCTCCACATCACCGTCGATCGCCCGGTCGTCCTCGCCCGGCAACCACGTCACCGACACGTACATCGACCGCCGCCCGTACCCAGCTCCCTTGGCCAGCGCCTTACGTGAAGCCGTCGTGCCCTCCAACCGCAGCTCGGCGTCAACGGACTTGATCGTCTTGCCGTCGTTGACCCCGACCATTGCGTCCCGGTGCTCGGCCTCGACCAGCGAATGCGCCACTCCCGGGGGGAACGGCCGGTAGACCAGACAGACGGTCTTGCGCGTGATCCTCGAGTGCTGCTCCAGCAAGGGTCGCAAGTGCTTGTTCTCGAACGTGGCCGGCGGCGCGGAGACCATCTCCCAGGTCCGCGACCAGGTGCCGTCGTGGAAATACCCGCGCGCGGTGGCCTTGGCCACCGCCGGCCCCGCATCCGACCACGGCAGATGGTGCGGCACGCCTTTGATGTGCAGCTCCTCGAAGTCTTCCTCGGCCGCGGGATTGAACGCCTTGTGCGTCGAGGCCACGATTTCGTCCGCCGTCATGGGTCGCGCCTTGATCCCCGCCCATGGCAGTGGGCCGCGATAGAACGCACCGATCTCGTAACGGAGCTGGTCGAGAAATCGGCGGTCCCGGGAATGTGACACCGACACCTTCAGCGTGAAAGCCAGCTCGAACTCATAATCCTGGCCACCCGATTGCAGCATCCTGGCTCGCTCGAACTGGATCTCCCGCGCGACCGCAGGTGCCTCCGGCGAATCGAGGGTCTCGACCTCACGCAAGGCCAGCATCCCCGTCGACGGCCTGGTGGTGTGCCGGGCCACCACCGCCAACAGATTCCGATTGTGCGCCCACTGCGCCTCGCACGTCCCCCACTGCGCGGTCGTCGCCTCAGCCTCCGCGACGCTACGCAGCACATCTCCGGACAGCTGCCCGGTCAGCTTCACCGTGACCTGCTGGGCCGCAGGGTTGACGATCACCCCGAACCGGTAGCCGTTCGCGTCGACATCCTCGAGCAGCTCGGTGCCCGCCAGCAGACCCGGCGCCCGACGTTGCCCGCCCGGCACCCGCGATTCCGGGCCCGAGAGGTACAGGTTCTCCCCAGTCATGCGGCGCCACACGTGCGCGGCCACCAGCCGCCCCGACGTGACGAAAGACCGTCCGTCTCGGTGAAAATGCACCAGGGCACCCACCAGCACAGCCAGCAGAGCGGCTACCAGGGCGAACCGCACCTGCTGGGCCAACATCGACACCACGAACGCCATGAGGCCGACAAACCCCACCACGGCCGTACGGACCGGGATGCGGCCAATGAAGTTGCGCTCCCGCTTGCGGCCCAGGGTGTAGGTGGTCGTCTCGGTCTGCGGCGCCATCGTCTCGCTCATCAGCTCCCCCTACCGGTAGGCCGACCCCGGATTGACCGGAGCGCCTACCGAGTCGTCGAGGATCCCGCCGCCCGCTCGCAAGGCAGACCCGGCCATGCCGGCGGCGTTGCGCGCGATCCGCGCACCTGTCTGGCCTGCCGCGGCCACCTGCTGACCACCGCCGGTCGAGGGGCCGGAACCAAGAGCTCCAGCGCCGCCTCCCCCGGATCCACCAGCGGCTGGTCCACCACGCGATCCGCCACCAGTCGACGGACCACCACCGGACGGATCGCCCCCACCGGACGGGCCACGCCCACCAGAAGCGCCGCCCCCGGAACCCCCACTGCCCCCATCAGTCAGGCCCAACGCGGACCCG
>NZ_JAALEE010000258.1:0-9412 GCF_014145265.1 Dietzia sp. CW19
GCGGTCCGGGCGCGGGCCTCGACGATGCGGCGACGCTCCTCGGCGACGTCCGGGACCACGCGCTTGGCGGCGTCGGTGGGGGTGGCCGCGCGCAGGTCGGCGACCAGATCGGAGAGCGGGGAGTCCGGCTCGTGTCCGATCGCGCTGACCACGGGCGTGCGACACCGCGAGATCGCCCGCACCAGGGCCTCGTCGGAGAACGGGAGGAGATCCTCGACCGAGCCCCCACCTCGGGCCAGGATGATCACGTCGACGACCGGGTCGGCGTCGAGTTCCGCCAACGCCTCCAGGATCTGCGGTACGGCCGACGGTCCCTGGACCGCGGTGTTGCGGACGCCGAACCGCACGTCGGGCCACCGACCCCGGGACACCTCGACCACGTCGCGCTCGGCCGCACTCGCGCGGCCGGTCACCAGCCCGACACAGGTCGGCAGGAACGGCAGCGGGCGCTTGAGACGAGGGTCGAACAGCCCCTCGGCGGCCAGGGCCTGCTTGAGCCTCTCGATGCGGGCGAGGAGTTCGCCGATGCCCACCGGGCGGATCTCGGAGACCTGGAGCGAGAACGATCCACGACCGGTGTAGAAGCGGGGCGTTCCCCGGACCACGACCCGGCTGCCCTCGGTGACCGGCACGGGCGCCTCGGAGATGAGGCGGGGCGGGCAGGTGAGGGTCAGCGAATTGTCCACCGAGGGGTCGCGCAGGGTGAGGAACGCCGTCCGGGTGCCCGGGCGCAGGCTGAGCTGGGTGATCTGCCCCTCGACCCAGACGGCGCCGAGACGGTGGATCCAGTTGGCGATCTGGTCCGAGACCACCCGGACCGGCCACGGCTGTTCGGGGCTGCTGGGGGACCTCGTCGCTCCGGCGGTCACGTGGTGCGTGGGGCGACGCGGCCGGTCGGAACGTCGGGCTCGTCGCCGCCGGGACCGCGGTCCCCGCCCGGGCCCTCGGTGGTGTCAGCCCCGCCCCCGGCCCCGTCGTCGTCGAGGTCCTCGTCGAAGGTCGCCCACTCCGGCTTGTCCGACCGGGAGGGGAACACCGTCGCGATCACCCGATCGCCCTTGACCGCGAGACCGGCGACGGTCTGGCCGGCGTGCAGGTACGACTGCACCAGGCTGCCGGCGACCTTCACGGGGACCGCGGGCAGCGAGACCGCCGCCTGGAGCGCGCGACCGGGGAGCTCCACGGCGAGCTCCACCGCGGAGGCGGCGACCCCGATGGAGACACGGGTGAGGAAGAACGGACGGAGCATGGGAACCTCTCTGCCGGGGGGCGTCCGGGAGGCGTGATGGTCGGAATCCAGTATGAACCGTACCCTGGTGACATGACCGAGCAGACCGACATGATCGCCGAACCGGCAACCAAGCGAGTGCTCCTCGCGGAACCGCGCGGCTATTGCGCCGGCGTCGACCGGGCAGTCGAGACGGTCGAGAAGGCCCTGGCCAAGCATGGTGCCCCGCTGTACGTCCGCAAGGAGATCGTCCACAACAAGCACGTCGTGGAGTCCTTCACCGACCAGGGCGTGATCTTCGTCGACGAGACCGACGAGGTCCCGCACGGGTCGAACCTGGTGTTCTCCGCCCACGGCGTCTCGCCGGCCGTCCGCGAGAGCGCCCTGCAGCTGGAGCTGAACACCTTCGACGCCACCTGCCCGCTCGTGACCAAGGTCCACACCGAGGTCAAGCGCTTCGCCCGGGAGGGGTACCTGATCCTCCTGGTCGGCCACGAGGGCCACGAGGAGGTCGAGGGGACCGCGGGCGAGGCCCCCGATGTGGTGACCCTGGTCGACGGCCCGGAGTCCGTCGACGCCCTCGACATCCCCGTCGACACCGAGAAGCTGATCTGGCTCTCGCAGACCACGCTCAGCGTGGACGAGACGATGGAGACGGTGCGGCGGCTCAAGGAGAAGTACCCGACGCTGATCGATCCGCCGTCGGACGACATCTGCTACGCCACCCAGAACCGGCAGGTCGCGGTCAAGACGATGGCGCCGCAGTGCGACCTGGTGATCGTGGTGGGCTCCCAGAACTCGTCCAACTCTGTCCGCCTGGTCGAGGTGGCCCTGCAGGCCGGTGCGCGCGACGCGCACCTGGTGGACTACGCCAAGGAGATCGACACGTCCTGGTTCGAGGGCGTCACCACGGTGGGGGTGACCTCGGGCGCCTCGGTGCCGGAGTTGCTGGTCCGAGGTGTGGTGGACCTGCTGGCCGACCACGGCTTCAACGACGTCTCCTCGGTGCGGACCGCCCAGGAGACCATCACGTTCTCGCTGCCCCGCGAACTGCGGGTTCCCAAGAAGGTCTGATCCGCGGGAGCCCCGGGATCCGCGGGAGCCTCAGCGGCGGGCGTGCGCCGGGGCCGCCCGCTGGCGGCGGACGGCCACCGGTCGCGGGCTGCGGGGTTCGAGGACGAAGGCCCTGATCAGGGCGATCGCCACCACGACCAGGGTGGTCGTGAGCATCAGCGGGAACCTGGTCGCCAGCGGCAGCACCAACGAGATCATCTGGGAACGGGAGAAGGCCGCCGCGGTCAGTCCCGCTCCGGCGATCACCGAGGCCATCGGGACGAGCACCGACATGATGAGCGGCGGTTGGATGCCGGCGACGAACAGCGCCCGGCGGGACACCGCCAGCACCGCGATCAGACACCCGAGGAAGTAGCCCACGGTGAAGCCGGTGCCGAGGCCCCCGGAGAGCGAGTCGATCGCCACCCCGGTGAGGGTGACGGCCACCGCGAGCAGGACCGCGGACCAGGCCGGCAGGCCCCGAACGGTCGAGACGACGGACCTCTCGTCCGCCGGGACCCGTCCGCTCCTCCGTGTGCTCACAGGATGAGACTCTAACTCTCGAGTCGGCGAGCGAGGAATCTGCCGAAGCGCCGCAGCGCGTTGGGCTTGCTCTCCGAGGGCGAGGGTCGGTTACCGTACACGGCCTTCGGGTCGACGGGCCCCGTGGGAGGATTCGCCTGGTCGGCGGACGGATCGTCGGCATCCGGATCCGGCGGGACCACCTCGTCGTCGTCGAGTTCGAGGGTTCCCACGACCGAATCGCCCGGCCCGGTCGCACCGACGGACCCGCTGTCCGGGGCCCCGTGGACCGGTCCCGGTCGGGTGTCCTTGATCCCAGCCATGATGGCGTTGCTGCTCTTGCGCAGCGGCGCGAACCGCGAGCTCGACATCTCGCCGAGCCAGGCCGTCAGACGTCCCTCGTCGGTGGCGGACGCGAGGTCCGACGCGGTGACGTCCCCGGTCCGGAGATCGATCTGCTCGCCCAGGTAGCGGAGCATCACGGCGACCACCGCCAGGATCGGCACCGCGAGGAACGCCCCGACGATGCCGAACAGGGTGCCGCCCGCGGCCACCCCGAGCAGGATCACCACCGGATGCAAGTTCATCGCCTTGGACTGCAGGATCGGCTGGAGGATGTTGCTCTCGAGTTGCTGCACCGCGATGATCACGACCAACACGATGATCGCGGTGGTCAGGCCGTTGGCCACCAGAGCGATGAGCACCGCCAGCGCACCGGCGGTGAACGCACCGACGATGGGGATGAACCCGGCCAGGAAGGTGATGACCGCCAGCGCCCACGCCAGCGGCACACCCAGGAGGACCAGCGCGAGGCCGATGAAGAAGGCGTCGACGAACGAGACGATCGCCTGGGCCCGGATGTAGCCGCCGAGGGTGTTCCAGCTGCGGGTGAGGACCTCGGTGAGGTGGCGGCCGGCATTGCGGCCGGCGATCCGGCGCACGAACGGCAGGAACCGCGGGCCGTCCTTGATGAAGAAGAACGTGAGGACCAGGACCAGGACGAAGGTGATGAGGAGCGACCCCACCGCGGTCACGCCGGTGAACACGCCGTTGGCGATCTGGTCACCGCGGTCCTGCAGAGTCGAGCTGAGCTGGCCCAGCACGCTGTCGAGCTGCTCGTCCCGGATGTTCAGTGGCGGACCCCGGAGCCAGTCCTGGACCTCGACGATCGCCTCCGAGGCCTGATCCGCCAGCTGGACGCTCTGATCGATGATCGACGGGGCGATCAGTGCGAGAACGCCCGCGACCGCTCCGAGCGACCCGAGGAGCGAGATGAGTGCGGCGAGGGCCTTGGGGACGCCGTGACGGGTCATCCATCCCGTGGGGGGCCAGAGGACCGTCGCCACGATGAGCGCGAGCAGGATCGGCAGGATGCCCACCCACAGCGCGCCACCGATCTGGCTCAGCAGCCACCCCGCGATGAGCAGGATGGCCAGGCGCAGCGCCCAGTCGGTGACCCATCGCCCGCCGAGACCGATGAGGACGGACCGGTCGACGTGCTCCTCGTCTGTCCCGACTGGAGGAGGCGGTTTCGGCTCGTCACTCATGTCACACATGATGTCAGAGGTCACGCGGGCGCGCTCCCTGTGACCGGCCGGGGTGGCGGGCAGGGGGCACGGGCAGGGCGGGACGTAGACTCGGGCCTCGTGAGCCTCACCCTCGGAATCGTCGGACTGCCCAACGTCGGTAAGTCGACCCTGTTCAACGCCCTGACGAACAACGACGCGCTAGCCGCGAACTATCCGTTCGCCACGATCGAGCCCAACATCGGGGTCGTGGACCTGCCGGATCCCCGCCTGGCCCGCCTGGCCGAGATCTTCGGCTCCGAGCGGATCCTGCCGGCGGTCGTGTCGTTCGTGGACATCGCCGGCATCGTCAAGGGCGCCAGCACCGGCGAGGGCATGGGTAACAAGTTCCTCGCCAACATCCGCGAGGCCGAGGCCATCTGCCAGGTCGTGCGGGTGTTCGACGACCCGGATGTGATCCACGTGGACGGCCGGGTCGATCCGATGGCCGACATCGAGGTGATCGCCACCGAGCTGATCCTGGCCGACATGGAGACCCTCGAGAAGGCCGTTCCGCGCCTGGAGAAGGAGTCCCGCAAGGACAAGTCCCTGCTTCCGCAGCTCGAGGAGATCCGCAAGGCGCAGGCCGTGCTCGAGGACGGCCGGACCCTGTTCAAGGCGCAGGACGAGGTCGACCGCACCCTGCTGCGAGACCTGCACCTGATGACCGCCAAGCCGTTCCTCTACGTCTTCAACGCCGACGAGGCCGTGCTGACCGACGCGGAGCGTCAGGCCGAGCTGCGCGCCGCCGTGGCCCCCGCCGACTGCGTGTTCCTCGACGCCAAGGTGGAGTCCGAGCTCCGCGAGTTGGAGGAAGAGGACGCCATGGAGCTGCTGGAGTCGATCGGTCAGGACGAGCCGGGCCTGAACGCGCTGGCCCGCGCCGGCTTCCACACCCTCGGGCTGCAGACCTACCTCACGGCCGGACCCAAGGAGTCGCGCGCCTGGACGATCCGCAAGGGCGACACCGCCCCCAAGGCCGCCGGCGTGATCCACACCGACTTCGAGAAGGGCTTCATCAAAGCCGAGATCGTGTCCTTTTCCGACCTCGACGCCGCGGGTTCCATGGCCGCCGCCAAGGCCGCCGGCAAGGTGCGCATGGAGGGCAAGGACTATGTGATGGCCGACGGCGACGTGGTGGAGTTCCGCTTCAACGTGTGATCCTCGGCGCTTCAGCGAGGGCCCCGTCTGCCTTGGCAGGCGGGGCCGCTGGCGTTCTCAGACCGATAGGTCAGGCCTTGGCGGCCGATAGCTCCTCACGAACGATGCGAGCACCCGCGCTGAGCGAGCTCAACTTCGCCAGTGCGATGTCCCGGGATAAGGGCGCCATGCCGCAGTTTGTGCTCGGCAGGAGTTTGTCCTCATCGACGAACTGCAGGGCGTTGCGGAGCGTGGCGGCGACCTCCTCCGGAGTCTCGACCTTCTCGTTGGCCACGTCGATCGCCCCGAGCATGACCTTCTTGCCGCGGACCAGTTCGACGAGGTCGATCGGGACACGGGAGTTGCGGCACTCCAGGGAGATGATGTCGATGCTGGACTGCTGCAGGAGGGGGAACGACTCCTCGTACTGGCGCCATTCCGAACCGAGGGTGGCCTTCCAGTCGGTGTTCGCCTTGATCCCGTAGCCGTAGCAGATGTGCACCGCGGTCTCCGCTCGTAGTCCCTCCGCCGCCCTTTCCAGCGTCGCCACGCCCCAGTCCTTCACTTCATCGGAGTAGACGTTGAACGCGGGCTCGTCGAACTGGATGATGTCGACCCCCGCAGCCTCCAGGTCTCGTGCCTCCTGGTTGAGGATCGTCGCGAACTCCCACGCCAACTTCTCGCGACTGGAGTAGTGGCCGTCATAGAGCGTGTCGATCATAGTCATGGGGCCGGGGAGCGCCCACTTGATCGGCCGATCGGTCTGCTGTCGTAGGAATTTCGCGTCGTCGACGAAGACCGGCGTGGAGCGGCGCACGTCACCGACCACGGTGGGCACACTCGCGTCGTAACGATCGCGGATCCGAACCGTCTCGCGCTGCTCGACGTCGACCCCGTCGAGATGCGCGATGAACGTCGTGACGAAGTGCTGACGGGTCTGCTCGCCGTCACTGACGATGTCGATTCCGCGATCGCTCTGTTCCTTCACGGCAATGCGCAGCGCGTCCTGCTTACCCTCGACCAACTCATCGCCCTGTAGCCTCCAGGGCGCCCAGAGGGTTTCAGGCTGGGCGAGCCACGAGGGCTTGGGCAGGCTGCCGACGATGGACGTGGGCAGGATCTGGTTCATGGTCGACTCTCCTCCGGTGGTCATCCGACGAGGACGGGGTAGCGGGCGGCCCACTGCTCGAGGAGTTCGCGATGGGGCTCCACAAGGTGGTCTTCCGTGTACTTTCCCTGCTTCTTCGCGAGCTGACTGCGCTCGACACGGTCGTAGATGATCGGGGTGAGCGAGTAGTCCTTCTGTTCCAGGGTCGGTCGGTAGATCTCCGCGGCGGGGGAGGTCGCGTTGTAGATCTCCGGCCGATAGATCCGCTGGAAGGTCTCCATGACGCTCACCGTGCCGATGAGCTGCAGGTCGGTGTAGTCGCTGAGCAGATCGCCTCGGAAGTAGAACGCGAGCGGGGCGACTCCGCCGGGCGGCAGGAAATACCGGACCTGGAGCCCCATCTTGCGGAAGTACTCGTCGGTCAACGAATAGTCGTCCTGCTGGTACTCGACACCGAGGGTCGGATGGTGGTGTCCGGTCCGACGGTAGGTCCGGCTCGTGGACACACTGATGCAGATCACGGGATCCACCTCGAAGCGCTCCCGGTAGGCCTCGGAGTCGAGGAAGTGCTGGAACAACTTGCCGTGCAGGTCGCCGAAGTCGCCGGGCACGATGAACTCGGAGCGTCCCTCGTTGACCGCTGACAGCCGAACGCTGAAGTCGAAATCGCGGACGTAGGACGAGAAGTTGTTCCCGACGATCCCGGGGATGCGAACACCGGTGTCCCGGTCGACGATCTGCATGTCCAGTACCTCGATCAGGGGGAACCGGTGGTCCGCGCCCTTCGAGTGGAACTGCAGCTCGGCGGAGACGATCTCGAGCTCGACGGAGTAGCGATCCCCGGTCGGATTGTCCCGGCGTGCGAGGTCATTGAACCGATGGTTGATCATCGACAGGGTTCGGCGGAGGTTCTGCTGACGGTGCTCGCCTCGGGCCAGGTTCGCGAAGTTCGTGGTGGTTCGGGAATTCTCCGACGGTGAGTAGTTCTCGTCGAAGCTGGTGGTGGTGATGCGATACGTGAATTCGTTCGACATGTGCGTCCCGTTCGGGTCGTGATCGGCCGGGCTCGGCGCGGCGGAAAGTCTGTGCCTCCATCCTGCAGTCCCAGTTCAGGTATCGGGTAACTACGATTTGGTATGGGTTTGTATAGCCTTGAGCTATGCGTCGAGAATCCAGGGGAATCACCCTCCAGCAGCTGCACTACTTCATCGAGGTCGCGGCGGAAGGCTCGATCACCGGCGCTGCGGAGCTGCTCTATGTCGCCCAGCCGACCATGTCCGCCTCCATGAAGGACCTGGAGAACAGAGTGGGGCGCACCCTCCTCGTCCGATCCGCCCGAGGAGTGACGCTGACCGACGAGGGAGCGGAGTTCCTCGGCTACGCCAGGCAGGTGGTCGAGCAGATGTCCCTACTGGAGCAGCGCTACCTCGGTCAGCCGCCGTCCCGCCGACTGCTCGGGGTGTCGGCGCAGCACTACTCGTTCGTGGTCGAGGCGTTCATCCGGATGGTGCGATCAGGCGAGGCGGAACAGTACGAGTTCTCGCTTCGTGAGACGCGAACCTGGGACATCATCGAGGATGTCCGGACCCTCCGCAGCGAGGTGGGTGTGCTCTACCGGAACGACTTCAACCGGAAGGTCATCGACAAGCTCCTCCGCGATTCCGGCCTGGTCTTCCACCCACTCTTCGCAGCGCTGCCGCACATCTTCATCTCCAGGCAGAACCCGTTGGCATCCCGGGAACGCGTCACCCTCGACGATCTCGCGGACCTGCCCAGGCTCACTTTTGACCAGGGCGCGAACAATTCGTTCTACTTCGCTGAGGAGATCCTCTCCACCCGGTCGAGTAAGAGAGAGATCAGGGTCTCCGACCGCGCGACCATCTTCAACCTCATGATCGGTCTCGACGGGTACACGATCTCCACCGGAATCATCAGCGACGACCTCGATCCGGAGATCGTCGCCATCCCGCTCGACGTGGACGAGAGCATCGAGATCGGCTGGATCAGCCATTCCGGGATCCCGCTCACTGCGCAGGCGCAGCGCTACCTCGCCGAGGTGCGGGCCGTTGTCGCCGACTACGGGATCGAGCTGCTCGACTCCCCGTGAATCCGGCTGACGCTATGCCTCTACACCGTCGCCGAGAAACTTCGGAGGTTTTTCACAGGCGAAGATCATCCGCGATTGTTGTCCACAGATCGATGTGGAGGGCTTACCGGATCCCTGGTGGCGGTTGGATGCTGGACACATGGGAATCCGCTATTACGCATACGCCTTCGACGCCGAGATCACGCAGGCGGTGCTCTCCGACCCACGGGCTCACATCAGTCCGGACCCGTTCGCGGACGCCGTCGGTCTGCCCCACGGCTTCACCATGGGTACGACCGACTTTCAGCAGGGGCCTGCGGAGGAAGACATGCTCTACCTCGACAAGGCGTGGAGAAATCTCCAGAGGATGTCGGAGCCGTCCGACCCAGCCGAAGAGCCCAGGCCGGCATACCGGATGTTCGAAGGAGAGGTGACACCTCTAGACGGCTGGGAGGCGTGGCTGCCGTGGGTGAGAGCGATCCCGCCCGGAGACGTCGCCCGGATAGCCGACGATCTGGACGCGATCACCCGCGCGGACTTTGTCCCCTGGTTCACCCGCCACAACAGCGACTCGGTCGGAGAAGTGGAATCGGAAGCGCAGTACGTGAAGTTCCACCTGGGCCGGGCGAGACGTTTCCTCCGCGCACTAGAGAAATCGGGCCGGGGTTTCGCCTACATGATCGGCTAGTGGGTATCTCCGTTAGTGCGTC
>NZ_JAALEE010000259.1:0-2956 GCF_014145265.1 Dietzia sp. CW19
GGCTCGAGCACCTCGACGACGCGGGCGAGGCCGTGCGCGGGATGCTGCTCGGCGCCACCGCACACCCGGAGATCAGCCGCCTCCTGGCCTGGTTGGCCCTGGACGGCGAGGCGGCGTTCCCACCGATGGTCGACCCGGCCGAACGACCGGCCGCCGCCCTGAGGCGCATGACCTCTCCCCCGCCGGCCGGGGACGTCGAGCTGCTCCTGGTCTTCACCGCCGTCTACGCCTGGCCGGTGCTGCGGGGCGCACTTCTGGACACCCTCGACATCCCGGCCGACCAGCGCGAGGAGATCGACGAGCGGCTCGCCGATCTCCTCGCCCGTATGGTGACCGGCCACACCGACAGTGGGGACGGAACAGTCTAGGCGGCCGGCCTGATGGCTGGCTAGACGCCGGGCTCCGTTGAGGCGTGACCGACAGGCTTCTCCGGCCCCTGGTCCAGGTGGAACGGTGGGTACTCGTCGCGCAGGAGCAGGACGTATGAGCCCACCCGGTACACCCAGCGGTTCAGTCCCACGATCAGGTCGAAGAGCCCGGGCAGGTAGCGGCCGGTGAACAGCAACCCGATCGCGGCGATCAGCACGAGCAGGCCCACCAGCGAGCTGTCCCACTCCGCGCCCCCGTTCGCCGAGGCGCTGCTCAGGGCCGCCCCGCCGCCGGTGAGGATGCCCACGATGAACAGGAGATCCTTCTCGGCCCCGGACGTGGTGGTGATCCCCGCGGTCTGCGCCTTCGGGCTGACGTATCTGCTGGTGCAGCGGCCGTGGCGGCGAAGGATCGAACTGCGAACCGAAGCGCTCGTCCTGGGCGCGGGCGAGGAGGCCTCACACATCCCGTGGGATGACATCGCGGCGATCAGGCAGGCTCCGCTCGTGTCCACCGCCAGATCGGGCCCGGAGCACATGCGCGCGTACAACGCGGCGGCGATCACCGTCGACCGCTATTCGGACACCCGGCGCCCCCGCTCACGCCGACTCGAGGACCACTACCCCACTGAAGGAAGGGATTAGGGGCAGGGTCGCGGGTCCGAGCGAGAGGGTCAGGGCCGCGGCGCGGCGAACCCTGTCGCGGGCAGCGAGTGGAACCCTCGGGTGAACGGCGAGAGCGCCCGGACGGCCGCGCCCCTGTCGACCCCGATGGTCGGGTGCGCGGCATAGAGCTCCTCCAGGGCGATCCGCGCCTGCAGTCGCGCGAAGTGCGAGCCGATGCAGAAGTGCGGACCGCGGGCGAACCCCAGGTGCCCGGTGATCTCCCGGGTGATGTCGAGTTCCTCGGCGGTGGGACCGAACTCGCGCTCGTCGCGGTTGGCCGAGCCGTAGAGCATCATCACCTTCTCCCCCGCCGGGATCGTCACCCCGCCCACCGTCACCTCACGGATGGTCGTCCGCGCGAGCGCCTGCACGCTGGACTCGAAGCGCAGGCACTCCGAGAGCGCGCCGGGGATCAGTCCCGGGTCCGCCACGAGCAGCTCCCGCTGCGGCGGGTGCTCGTCGAGCAGCGCGACGGTGTGCGAGATGAGATTGCCGGTGGTGTCGTTGCCGCCCGCCACGATCACGAAGCAGAACCCCAGGATGTCCCAGTCGTCCAGCCTCTCGCCGTCGATCTCGGCCTGCGTCAGGGCGGAGACGAGGTCTTCTCCCGGGCTCGTGCGCCGCTCGGCGATGAGCTCCCCGAAGTAGGCGAACATCTCCGCCACCGCCGCCGCCGCACCGCCCTCGAGGCCCGCCGGACGGAACCCCTCCTCCTGCAGGGTCGTCAGCGCGCTGACCCACGGGCCGAACCGGGGGCGGTCCGCTGCCGGCAGGTCGAACAGCTGGGCCAGCACGAAAGTGGGGATTTGCGAGCTGAAGTCCCGGTGCAGGTCGACCACCTCGTCGTCGTCGTCCCTCTCGGCCATCTCCGCCAGGCGCCCTCGGACGAAGTCGCGGATCTGCGGCTCGGTCTCCGCGACCCGCTTCGGGGAGAACGCCTTGGCCAGCAGCCGCCGCTTCCCGGTGTGCTCCGGCGGGTCCATCATGACGATGGTCGGCGCCAGCCCCAGCTTCTCGATCTCGTCGCGGTAGAAGGTCAGACCGCTGGCGGAGGAGAACGCCCCCGGGTCGCAGACGGCCGCGTCGACATCGGCGTAGCGGGACAGCGCCCAGAAGTCCGGGCGTCCCGCGGTGCCGTCCCCGCGGTGGAGGTGGACCGGGTCCGTCTCGCGCAACCGCCGGTAGCCGGGATAGGGATCGGCCAGGTGCGCGGGGTCGAACGGGTCGAAGGCGGGGCCCGTGGTGGTCGGGGCTGGCTCGGTCGGGGCAGGCTCGGTCGGGGCCGGCTCGCGGGTGGGAAGAACTGGGCGGGTCATGGCCACATTTAACACGTGCTGTTAGACATTGGGAAGGGGCGATCTACACTCGGGCGGGTGCCCCGCTCCACCGCGATCTCACGCCAGCCCCGATCGACCGCCACCCGGGAGGCCCTCTACCAGGCCGGACTGCGGCGCTTCGCCTCCGACGGCTGGCGGACGGCGAAGGTCCGCGACATCGTCGGCGACGCCGGCCAGGGCAATGACTCGGCGATCAACTACCACTTCGGGGGCCGCCTGGGCCTGTTGGAGGACGTGCTGCTCCGCGGGGTCCTGCGCATGGAGGACGAGCGTCGGGCCGATCTGCAGCGGTGGGCGTCGTCGACCCCCGAACTCGCGGAGATCGTCCGGGCGGTGGTGTCCCCGTTGGCCGACCTGTTGGACGACGACGAGGGCCGCTGCACCCTCCGGGTGATCGCCCAGGTCGGTGCACTCGCCGAGGTCGGCCGGACGGTCACCGGCGGCCCGGTCGCCGACACCGCCCTCCAGGACCAGCTCGAGATGCTGGTGTCGGCCGCGACCGCCCGCTGCGGCAGGGAGCTCGCCGGGCACCGGGTCCGGCAGCTCATCGTGATGCTCACCGCCGAGCTCGCGGTGCGGGCCTGC
>NZ_JAALEE010000260.1:0-2349 GCF_014145265.1 Dietzia sp. CW19
TCCGACCCGCCCTGCTTCTCGGTCATGGCCATCCCGAAGAGCACACCCGACTTGGTGGCGGGGTCGCGGAGCTCGGGGTCGTAGACCCTGGACATCAGCGCCGGCTCCCATTCCGCGGCCAGGTCCGGACTCAAGCGCAGGGACGGCACCACGGCGTGCGTCATGGACAGCGGGCACCCGTGCCCGGCCTCGATCTGCGACACCAGCATGAAGCCGGTGGCCCGCTCCACGGTGGCGCCGGGCCCCGGGTCCGCCCAGGCGGAGGTGTGCACCCCGCGGGACACCGAGTACTCCATGATCCGGTGATAGGAGGGGTGGAACTCGATCTCGTCCACCCGGTTGCCCCACCGGTCGTGGGCGCGGTGCACCGGCGGCAGGGTGTTGGCCAGCTCCGCGTCGTGCTGGTACTGCCCGGTGCCCACGTGTCGGCCGATCTCGTGGAACCGGTCGGTCACCGCGCCGGGCGCGAAGACTCCCACGGCCTCCCGGAGTGCGGGATTGAGCGCGTACTCGTCCACGTCCACGCGCGGCGGCGCCTGGTTGAGGACCTCGTGGGTGGTGTGGTTCCGAGTGGTCGACATGTGGTGGGTGCTCCTCCGGCCCGCGGTACTCAGGACTTGAAGTACATGAGTTGGTGGCTGGTGGCGAGCAGGGTGCCGTCGCGGCTCCACAGTCTCGCCGATTCATCGTGGTAGTTGCCGTGGAACCGGTGGGCGTGGACGCTGCCCAGGATGAAGTCCGTGCCCTGGGCCGCGATCTCGTCCGCGGTGGCCAGGTAGTGGATCGTCAGCGTGACCGTTCCCGCGGGGATCGGCCGGCCGAGCCGGAGGAACGACCTGGGGAAGAACGAATCGCACATCGCGGTGAGCGCGACGTGGTCGAGGGGGCGGGGCGGGGTGTCGCGGATCCACATCGTCGTCGTCGAATCCGGGCTCGTCTGTCCGTCCTCGACCGACTGCCACGCCCCCGTCACGAACCGCATGTCGTAGTTGTCCACCCACTTGACCCCACGGTCCGCCGCGGCCGGGGTCAGGTCCTCGGGTGCGGGGACCCCGGGCGGGCCGACCTCGGTCTCCGACCACGTCTCCCGGCGCAGCGCGGTGATCGCCGTGGCGGTGGTGACCACCTGATCGCCCTGGCGCATCTCGAGCCACCAGTGCTGGTTGGAGCGGTTGGTGCGGGTCGGCAGCACCTCGATCTCGAACTCGCCCTCGGCCACCGGGCCCGCGTAGTTCAACGTCAGAGCCAGCGGGTCACCGTGTCGCTCCGGGTGCTGCAGGATCGCCTGCAGCATCGTCGCCGCGGTCGTCCCGCCGAACGGCCCGACCATGTTGGCCCACGCGTCGACCGTGCGGCCCCGGACCAGGTTATCGCCGCCGCGTTCGAGAGCGACGGCCTGATCCAGAGTGTGTCCAGGGGCGTATCGACCGGTCACGGCACTCTCCTCATCGGGCGGCGTGAGGGGTGCGCCGCCGGGTGGTCCCACCGTACCGAGGGGTCGGGGGGCGCCCGGTCACCACTCACGGTGGTTCTCCGGTGTGACCCGTGTCACCATGGGGTGTACTCGATCGGAGAGGCGATCTCGATGCCCGGAACCGTCAGAACACCGAACGTCAGAACACCGAACGTCAGGGCCCTGACCGCCACGGCCCTGACCGCCGGCCTGCTCGCGTCCTGGGCGCCCGCTGCATCCGCGGTCAACACCGACTTCCTCATGCCTCCGCCCGCCGGGTGTTCGGTGGACGTGCAGCGGATCGCCGCGCAGACCCCCGGGCCGTTCCCCGGGGTCGGGTGGACGGTGGGACAGAGCGGGAACCTGTGCGGTGAACTCGGCTACCTGTTCCTGGAGACCGCGGGCGGGACGGTCTCGTCGCCCACCCGTGTCGTGCTGTTCCACCGGGGCGAGCAGGTCGCGACGCAGCCCGGCACCACGCCGCGTGTCCTGCTCGGGCAGCACAGCGACTTCCACGTGGAGCTGCGCGTGCAACAGGAGCCGGTGGCGGGCCAACCGAATGCGGAGGCCGTCTACGCCTCCACCATCTACGTGTGGAACCCGTTCGCCGGCGCGGGGGACGCGACCCCGATCGGTCCGCTACCGCCCGGGATGACCCTCTAGCCAGGGCGACGGGGTGGCGACGTGACCGGGGCCGACGGAGTGCGGGGAGGCGGTCGGTCGCCGGTCTACGCGGCCCTCGCGGTGGTCGTGGTGGTCGGGGTCCTCGTCGCGACCGTCACCACCGTCGCGCTGATGCGATCGCGCGACGAGACGTCTCCCGAGGTGACCGCCCCGGCCGGCCCCAGCACCACCGCGACCTCGACCCGGGCCTCTCGCGCCACCACCACCGCTCC
>NZ_JAALEE010000261.1:0-4696 GCF_014145265.1 Dietzia sp. CW19
TCGAGTACCCGGTGTGGGCCTGGCACTGGGCCGCACCCGGGGACCCGCGGGTGCCGTGGGCGCGGCGCCGCCGGGTGGTGCTCACCGACCACGAGCTCGCCGCCAAGCGGGCTGCCGTGTCCGAGTTCGTCACCCAGGTCGCGCCACTGTCCGACCGGAGTGGTGACGAGGCGATCCTGCCGGACTGGGTCCTCGACCGTCTGGTCACCCGAGAGGAGACGGTGTTCTGGTGAGCACTCCCGGCCACTACTTCGAGTCGATGTACTCCGACTCGTCAGATCCCTGGGACTTCGCGACCGCCTGGTACGAGCTGCGCCGCTACGGGCTGATAGTGGCGTCGCTGCCCGAGCAGCGGTACCGGGTGTGCTTCGAGCCCGCGTGCTCGGTGGGCGTGCTCACCGAGATGTTGGCCGCGCGCTGCGACGAGGTCCACGGGGTGGACGTGGTCGACACCGCCGCGGAGGAGGCCCGCCGTCGACTCGCCCGCGCCGGGGTGACCACCGCCCACGTCCGTACCGCCGACGCTCTCGACCCGTGGCCGCACGCCACCTGCGACCTGCTGGTCCTGTCGGAGTTCCTCTACTACACCCCGGTCGCGGAGCTGGACGGGCTCCTCACCGGGCTGCTGAGGCTGGTCGAGCCGGGCGGGACGGTGGTGGCCTGTCACTGGCGGGGCCGATCCCCCGACCACGCCTGCACCGGCGAGGACGTCCACGCCGCGCTGGCCGAGCGCGGCGATCTCACCCTCCTGGCGCACCACCGAGAGGAGGGCTTCCTCCTCGAGGTCTTCCGCCGCTGACCCCACGATCGCTCGTCTCACCGCGCCCTGCGATCAGGACCCCGCGGCCTCCGCCTGCTCGACCAGGTGCACGATCGCCTCCGCGTGCAGCCGGAACAGCGCTGGCACGTCGGCGTCCCCGGTCAACGACGCGAGGAAGATCCCGTCGCCACCACCGAGTGCATACGTCGCCACGAGCCGCGCGTCCGCGGCAGCCAGCCCTGGCCGCACGAGTGCGAGTTCCTCCGCGATCCGTCCTATCGCCTCCCCGCGCAGCCGCAGGTAGATCTCGCGGGCCGCCGGCTCCACGGGGCGCCGTTCCAACGCCAGCATCAAGACCAGTCGAAGGAAGTCCGGCGACTCCGAGAACGTCCTGGCCACCCCCTGGCACAGATCGGTCACCCGCTCGGCGAGTGAGTCCCCCTGGCCCCGGGTCACCTGGCCCAGCCACAGCTCGATGCTCTCCTCCACCACAGCGGCCAGGAGGGCGTCCTTGTCGGCGAAGTGCCAGTAGATCGAACTCGCGGGGAGCCCGCTGACCTTGCTGACCTGCGCGATGCTGGTCCCCTCGTACCCGCGCTCCCCGGCCACCGCAGCGGCGGCCTCGAGGATCCTCCGTCTGGACTCGCGACCTTTCGTCCGCGTGCGCCTGCTCCCGCTCACCTGGTCCCCCACGGTCCCCTCCTCGGCCATGCTGCCTCCCGGTCCTGTGTCCAGCGCCTCATTGTCCGTGCGTGCCCGGAGTTCTACTGTAGTGATCACTACAGTATCGCGATGGCGAGAGGCCACCGCCCGAAAGGTGGACGACATGATCGATTCCCTCACCCGCAACTGGTGGGTTCAACTGATCCGCGGAGGGCTGGCCCTCACGCTCGGCGCCACGGCACTCGTCGCTCCCGGGTCCGATACGGGCGCCGGCATGACGCTCGCCGTGTTCCTGGTGGCCGCGTTCGCGATCGGGGACGGCGCCATGACCGTCACCACCGGGCTGGCCCTGCCGGGCGAGCACCGGGGCAGGGGTGGACTGATCGCCACCGGCGCCGGTGTCATCGTGCTCGGGATGGTCGTGTTGTTCTGGCCCGGACTGTCCGCCACGGCGCTCACGCTGGTGTTCGCCGCCTGGCTCGTGGTCTCGGGAGCACTCGTGGCCTACGGGGCGCGGACACTGCGTCACGAGATCTCGGACTCGTGGATCATGGGCGCACTGGGGGCGGTGCTCATCGCGCTCGGCATCGGCCTCGGCCTGGTCGGCCCCTCGGCCATCGGCACGTTCGTGATCTTCGCCGGCTGGTTCGGGCTGGCCGTGGGCGCCGTCATGGTGGCCGTCGCGTTCAGGCTGCGTGCAGATGCCGGGCGTCTGCCCTCGCCGGCCATGGCCTGAACCCCGCGCCGGTCGCGGGGACGGGCTACGGCCGACCCGGCCCCGGGCGCAGATCGCGGCCGACCAGTGCCCCCTCCGGGTTGCTCGGCCCGGTGTACTTGTCCCGCACCTCGGCCTCGAGGGTCGGCCTCGGGTCGAGGTGGGAGAGCCCGTTGAAGCACAGGTTGACGATGTGCGCGGCCACCTCCTCCTTGGGCGGGGTGCGCACGTCCAGCCACCACTGCGCGGTACCGGACACCATTCCCACCAACGCCTGCGCGTACACGCTCGCGGTGACGGGGTCGAAGCCCCGGTTCACGAACTCCTCCTCGAGGATGTACGTCACGCTCGCCGTCGCGTCGTTGAGCAGGGTGGAGTACGACCCCCCGGGGGCCGTCGACGACTCGCGGACCAGGATCCTGAACCCGTCGGTGCGTTCCTCGACGTAGCGCAGCAACGCCATGGCGGCGCGCTCGATCCGGCGCCGGGACCCCTCGCCCTGCAGGGACTCGGTGATCTCGGCACCGAGGTACGCCAGCTCGCGGTCACACACCACGGCGTAGAGGCCCTCCTTGCCGCCGAAGTGCTCGTAGACCACCGGCTTGGAGACCCCGGCGACAGCCGCGATCTCCTCCACCGTCGCGGAATCGTAGCCGTACTCCGCGAAGATCCGGCGGCCCACCTCGACCAGCTGCTGCCGTCGCTTGGCCGCCGTCATCCTGGTCCTCGGAGCCGGAATGGCCTCGCCCGTCATCATCAACCCTTTCGCCCGTCCCCCCGAGACTAGACGGCCCCGCTCACAGGGGGATCAGCAGACTGGCCGGGCCCAGCAGGGCGCACACCCCGAGCACCCGCAGGATCGGCCAGCGCAGGACTAAGGTCAGCACGAGCGCGACAAGGGTGATGCCCACCGCCACGGGATTCACCGATGCGGCGTCGGGAATGGTGATCCGGAGAGGACCCCAGGTCCAGATGCTGGTGGCGGTGAACAGGGTGTTGAGTGCGAAGTAGAGCGCGAGGTTGGCGATCACCCCCACCACGGCAGCGGTGATGCCCGCGAGCGCGGCCGAGATGGCCACGTTGTGGCGCAACCGCTCGACGTACGGCGCTCCCAGCAGGATGAACAGGAAGCTCGGGACGAAGGTGACCCAGGTGACCAGGAGGGCTCCCAGGGTGGCGGCGACCCAGGGGTCGAGACCCCCGGGGTTGCGGTAGGCGGCCAGGAATGCGACGAACTGCACCACCATGATCAGCGGCCCCGGGGTGGTCTCCGCCAACGCCAGTCCGCGCACCATCTCCCCCGGCGCCAACCATCCGTAGGTCTCCACCGCCTGTTGGGCGATGAAGGCCAGCACCGCGTACGCACCGCCGAAGGTGACCAGGGCGGAGAACGAGAAGAACAGTCCCTGGGTGGTGAAGATGCTGTCGGATCCGAAGATCACGGTCACCGCCGCGATCGGCGCCGCCCACAATCCGAGCCCGATCGCCAGGATCCTCACCAACCGACCGGAGCTCGGCCGGTCATCGTGGAGCGCATCGTCGGAGATGACGGGGGCGGTCTCGTCCTGGTCACCGTCACCCTGAGGCGGGTGCGCGAAGTCCGGGTCGCGGCGCGAGAGCAGCCAACCGGCGAGAGCGGCCACGGCGATCACCACCGGGAACGGCACCGCGAACAGGGCGAGCGCGGCCGCCGCCGGACCCCTTCGTGACCCCCGCCGCTCCAGCAGGTCCGCGCCACCGGGCGCCGGGAGGTGTGCCAGACTGTTACCGACCCGGTCAGGGTCGTTCCCCCGTGGTGTAATCGGCAACACTTCTGATTTTGGTTCAGATATTCCAGGTTCGAGTCCTGGCGGGGGAGCCTCCGGCCCCCTCGCGGATCTCAGCCCATCCCGCCGGAGATCGCGAGCGCCAGGACGAGCAGCAGGATCGCCACGATCGCCAGAACGGCGAGCACGGGTTGGCGCCGGTTGCGCGGGGTGCGGACCTCCTCCTCACCCTGCTGGGTGACGGACTGCGGGTCGGGCTCGTTCGCTCCGGTCATGTGAACCTCTCCTCTTCGATTCGGGCGTACTCCTCCAGCAGTACCAACCCGTGGCGTCCGGCGTCGCCTTCCGCCCGCAGGCCCTCGCGCATCGACCCGAGCATCTCCCGGCCGTGGGGGAAGGGCGGCAGCAGCGGGACGTCGGGGTCGGTGACCGCCTCGATCACCGTGGGCCGGTCCGCCGTGAACGCCGTCTCCAGCGCGGCGTCGAGCTGGTCGGCGTCCTCGACCCGAACCCCGCGCAGCCCCAGCAGCCGGGCGTAACCGGCCATGTCGAACGCCGGGACGTCCTGCGAGGGCGCGAACCGCGGGGCCGCCTCGGTCTCCCGCTGCTCCCAGCTCACCTCCGCCAGGTCGCCGTTGCACAGCACCACCACGACCATCGTGGGGTCGTCCCATCCGGGCCACGCCTCGGAGACGGTGATCAGCTCGTTGATCCCCAACATCTGCACGGCCCCGTCGCCGGCCAGCACCACGACGGGCCTGGCCGGGGCGGTGGCCTTGGCGGCGATCGCGT
>NZ_JAALEE010000262.1:0-6420 GCF_014145265.1 Dietzia sp. CW19
TGCCCACGGGCCCCACGACCCGAGCTCGGAGAAGATCCAGCCGAAGACCAGCGTGCCGACGATCATCCCTGCGACGAGCCCCGCCCGCTGCCGGCCCGTGGCCCAGTGCGGATGGACCGCGACGGCCTCGACCCCCGCCTGCCCGGGCAGGGCCGCGCTGATCCGACGGTCCCGCGACCAGCGCCACCAGCCGTAGAGCCCGACGGCGAGGAACATGACCTGCCGTCCGGCCTGACCGTAGAGGTCGACGTCCTGCGGGGTGTGGAAGACGCCGCCGAGGAAGACGGTGAGCAGCGTGAGGTTGCCGACGATCCCCACCGGCCAGGCCCACACCACGCGGCGCATCCCGCCGATCGCGGCGGCCAGGCCGAAGACATTGCCGATGATCTCGCGCCACAGGATCGGCACTCCGCCGATCATCAACTGCGCGTCGAGGAATGAGACGAGAAGGCTCATCGTGTGCCCCTTTCACGGGCTCAACACAGACGGCCCAGGGCTTATGCCGCATCGCCCACGGTTCCACGGCCGGGCCGCGGTCCCTCGGGGACACGTTGTTCTCTTCCATCCGGACTATGACCGTCGGCCCCGGGATCACACCGGGTCTGCTGACCCCCGCGCATGCGGCCCGGCCGGACTCGATGTCCGGCCCGCCGCGTGTGCGGGGCGCTCGCGGGCTCGCCGCCGGTCATGGGACCGGTGACATCACCGCCGGTGGGGAATTGCACCCCGCCCTGAGAACGTGTTCTCGTTCTACTCCTGTCGGGTGCGGCGCCGCAACTCCCGCGTCCCGGGGAGGCGCGGGGCGGCACGCTGTCGATAAGCGCACCGTCGATAAGAGCGTTCCACGCATTTTCACTCGGCCGACGGGTGCGGAACGCCCTTCTCGACGAGGGGAGGGCGCTGGTGCCCCCCGCCGCGGGTCAGCCGATCGTCAGTTGGCCGTTCGACTCGGTCACCGGGACCACGTCGAGCGGACGCGGGGCCGGCGCGAGGGTGTTGCTGCCGTCGGTCGCGTCGTACTCGGCACCGTGGAGCGGGCACCGGAGGTGCAGGTCGCGGACCACCTGGACGGTCCCACCCTGATGGGTGCAGCGGGCCGAGTACGCGACGAACTCACCCTCGGTGGGCTGCGCGACGATCACCGTCGCATCCCCCGACTTGACCTGCTTGGCGGTGCCGACGGGCACGTCCGAGGCAGGGATCGTGGACGGCGGGACCTCGGTGGTCTGCTGGACGGTGGACGGCGGCTCCGCGGGCTCGGTCATCCCGCACGCCGAGACGATCCCCGGTAGCAGGATGATCCCGGGCAGGGCTGCCAGGACGGTGCGGCGCTGCGTGCACGGTCCGACGGAGACGGATGCGGCGGCGGGGTGCTCGGTCATGCAGTCCATCATATCGGGCGCCGACGGCGGACCTAGGCTGGCGACATGACCGTCCGCCGCCTCGAGCCCCACGCCACCACGATCTTCTCCGAGGTCACCCAACTTGCCGTGCGGTTCGAGGCCGTCAACCTGGGGCAGGGCTTCCCGGACACCGACGGCCCCGCGTCGATGATCGAGGCCGCCGTGCGCGCCCTGCGCGAGGGCCACAACCAGTACCCACCCGGGACGGGGGTGCCCGAGCTCCGGCACGCGATCGTCGCCCACGAGACCGCGCACACGGGTCTGGTCCACGACCCGGACACCGAGGTGCTGGTGACGGTCGGTGCGACCGAGGCGATCGCCGGTGCGGTGGTGGGCCTGGTGGAGCCTCACGACGAGGTGGTGGTGATCGAGCCGTACTACGACTCCTACGCCGCCACCGTCGCGATGGCCGGCGCCACCAGGCGCGCGGCGAGGATGGTCCGCTCGTCCGGCCGCTACCGCCTCGACGTGGACTCCCTGCGGGCGGCGTTCTCCCCGCGGACGCGGGCCGTGCTGGTCAATTCGCCGCACAACCCCACCGGAGCGGTGCTGCCGCGGGAGGACCTCGAGCAGATCGCGGCGTTGTGCCACGAGTTCGACGCGATCGCGATCTCGGACGAGGTCTACGAACACCTGACCTACGACGACAACGAGCACGTCTCGATCGCCACCCTGCCGGGGATGGCCGCGCGGACCCTGCGGATCTCGAGCGCGGGCAAGATGCTCAACTGCACCGGCTGGAAGATCGGATGGGTGACCGGGCCGGCCGGGCTGATCGCGGGCGTCCGGGCCGCCAAGCAGTACATGAGCTACACCGCCGGCACACCGCTGCAGCTGGCGGTCGCCCACGCCCTTCGTCACGAGGACGGGTGGATCCGGGCGCTACGGGCGCAGATGCAGGACCGGCGGGACCAGCTGGTGGACATCCTCACGGGGGTCGGGCTGGACCTCGCCGTCACCCAGGGGACCTATTTCCTCACCGCGGATCCGCGACCGCTCGGCGTCACCGACGCCGCGTCCTGGTGTCTGGAGTTGCCCGGCCGGATCGGCGTGGCGGCGGTGCCGTTCGCGCCGTTCACCGACGCCTACTCCGGCGAATGGTCGCACCTGGTGCGGTTCGCGTTCTGCAAACGGCCCGAGGTCCTCGACGAGGCCGGGCGGAGGCTCCGCACGCTGGCGAACTGAGGCGAATCGGAGCACGCTCCGGACGGACTCGCGCACGTGCCTGCCAGGCTCTACGGTAGGTCCCTGACGCGCCGGGCGGCGCGCCCGTGCGTCGACGAGGAGTACCCGAGTGTCCCACTACCGCAGCAACCCGCGTGACCTGGAGTTCGTCCTGTTCGAGGTGTTCGGCCTCGACGAGATCCTCGAGCGGGACGACACGGAGCTCGACGGCGAGACGGTGCGCACCATGCTGCGGGAGGCCGCCGCCCTGGCGGAGGGGCCCGTGGCTGCCTCGTTCTCCGTCGCCGACCGAAACCCCCCCGGGTTCGACCCGGAAACCCACGAGGTCACGCTCCCGCCGGAGTACGTGGCCTCGGTCCGCGCGTGGCAGGAGGCCGGCTGGGGCCTGGTCGGCGTGGACCCCGCCGTCGGCGGCGTCGCGGCCCCCCGCATGGTCACCTGGGCGATCACGGAGTTCCTCCTCGGGGCCAACCCGTCGATCTTCATGTACCTGTCCGGACCGCTGTTCGCCGAGATCATGCACACCATCGGCAACGAGCAGCAGCAGAAGTGGGCCGCCCGGATCATCGACCGCAACCACGGTTCGTCCATGATGCTCACCGAGGCCGAGGTGGGCTCGGACGTGGGTGCCGTTCGAGCCAAGGCGATCGAGCAGCCCGACGGCACCTGGCACATCGAGGGCGCCAAGCGGTTCATCACCGGCGCCGACTCCGGCGACCTGTTCGAGAACATCTGGCACCAGGTGCTCGCCCGGCCCGAGGGGGCGGGCCCCGGCACCAAGGGCCTGAGCTACTTCCTGGTCCCCAAGTACCTGCCGGACCCCGAGACCGCGGCGCCCGGCCAGCGCAACGGCGTCTACGTCACCGGGATCGAGAAGAAGATGGGGCTCACCGCCTCCGCGACGTGCGAGGTGGCGTTCGGTGCACACGGCCGGCCGGCGGTCGGGTACCTCGCAGGGGACTCCCACCTGGGCATCAAGCAGATGTTCAAGACCATCGAGGCCGCACGGATGATGGTGGGGACCAAGGCGATCTCCACCCTGTCCACCGGGTACCTCAACGCACTGGAGTTCGCCCGGGAGCGCGTGCAGGGCAACGACATGGCCGACGCCGGAAAGCCCGATGCCGGGAAGGTCACCGTCATCCACCACCCCGACGTGCGGCGGTCGCTGCTCACCCAGAAGGCGTACGCGGAGGGCCTCCGCGCGGTGTACCTCTACGCGGCCGCCCACCAGGACGTCGTGGCCGCGGAGGTCGTCTCGGGCGCCGGACCCGAGTTGGCGCACACCGTCAACGACCTGTTGCTGCCGATCGTCAAGGGCGTGGGGTCCGAGCGGTCCTACCAGTGCCTGGCGGAGTCGCTGCAGTGCTTCGGCGGCTCCGGGTACCTCAGGGACTACCCGCTCGAGCAGTACCTCCGCGACGCCAAGATCGACTCCCTCTACGAGGGCACCACCGCCATCCAGGCGCAGGACTTCTTCTTCCGCAAGATCGTCCGCGACGGCGGGACCGCGCTCGGCCACCTCGCTGCGCAGATCCACCGGACGGTCGACGAGGTCGGACCCGACGATCTCGACGCCGTGCGCACGGCGGTGGCGACCGCCCTGGCGGACGTGGAGTCCATGGTCGGCACCCTGACCGGGCACCTCATGTCAGCTCAGGAGGATCCGGAGTCGCTCTACCTGATCGGGCTCGGCGCGGTGCCGTTGCTCATGGCGGTCGGCGACCTCCTGGTGGGGTGGATGCTGCTGCGCGAGGCGACGGTGGCGTCGAGCCGACTTCCCGACGCCACGGGCGACGACCACGACTTCTACACCGGCAAGGTCGTGGTGGCCGGCCATTTCGCGCGGGCTCACCTGCCGCAGGTCGCCGCCGCCCGCGCCACCATCGAGGCCCTGGAGCTGGACGTCATGCGGATGCCGGAGGGCGCCTTCTAGAGTCGGCCCCGCCAGCTCGTCGTGCAGAGCGTTCCGCACACATCCGCCGAGAGCGGGGTGCGCGGAACGCTCTTGTCGATGGCGCTACGGCCTCGACGGGGCTTCCGGGCCGGAGGTCGCTCAGCGTCCGGTGGTGAGCACGATCTTGCCGACCGCGCCACGGCCGTCCATGAGCTCGAGGGCCTCGGTGGCCTTGTCCAGCGGGAACTCCGCACCGACGAGCGGGTCGAGCTTCCCGGCGGCCAACAGCGGCTCCACCTCGGCCCACTGCTTCTGCAGGTAACCGGGGTTGCTCATCCAGTACTCGCCCCAGCCCACCCCGACGGCGCTCTTGTTCCCGAGCAGCAGTCGGTTGACCTTGACCGTGGGGATCTCGCCACCGGTGAAGCCGATCACGAGGATCCGGCCCTCCTGTCCGAGGGACCGGATGGAGTCGGTGAAGCGGTCACCGCCCACGGGGTCGACGACGATGTCGACACCCTTCCCGCCGGTGAGCTCCTTCACCGCGTCCTTGAACCCCTCCGGCGCGATGGCGTCGGACGCGCCTGCCTTGAGGGCCAGTTCCCGCTTGTCCCCGGTGGAGGCCACCGCGATCACGCGGGCGCCGGACGCGACGGCGAACTGCGTGGCGGCGATCCCGATCCCGCCACCCGCGCCGTGCACGAGAACCGTCTCCCCGGGCTGGAGCCGGCCGCGGTGGGCCAGCGCGAAGTGCACGGTGAGGACGTTCATGGGGATGGACGCACCCTGGGCGAAGGTCAACGAGTCGGGCAGCCGGAACACCTGTGAGGGATCCGTGGAGACCACCTCGGCGAAGCCGCCGAGTCCGGGGAAGGCGCACACACGGTCGCCTGCGGCGAAACCGGAGCCCTCGGGAGCGGAGCGGACCACGCCGGCCACCTCCGAGCCGGGAACGAAGGGCAGCGGGGGCGACATCTGGTACTTCCCGCGGGTCTGGAGCACCTCGGGGAAGGTCACCCCTGCGGCGTGGACGTCGATGAGGACCGCCCCCGGCTCCGGCTCGGGGAGGTCGACCACCTCGAGGGCGGCGGGTCCGTCATGGGATGAGATGTGGATGGCTCGCATGGACCCATAGTGTCAGCCCGGACACCCGCCTCGCCGGGACAGGGCCGACCGTGTCACGGGTCAGAGGGCCCGGGTTCACGGGTCGGTGGGCCCGGGTTCACGGGTCGGTGGGCACCGGCGGGGTCGGATCGGCCGTCTCCGGGCGGCTGCGGAACCTCCGGCGGCGCAGGAGATGGAGTGCGAGGCCCACGGCCACCACGACCTGCCCCACCTGGAAGGCCAGCGCCATCACGATGAACTCCCGCCCGAACGTGGTCGGCAGGACCAGGAGCAACGCGCAGATGCCCAACAGCGCGACAGTGAGGACCTGGCCCCCGGCCAGGAACCGTCGCGGACTGGTGACCAGGCGGCCGCGGGAGAGCAGCAGTACCGAGTTCAGTGCCACGAGCAGGCACACCGGCACCCCGATCTGCGCGGGGAACAGGAACAGGATCACGAAGAGTGGGTGCGAACTCAGGGTGACGGTGCCGGTCGCCAGGAACTGCGGGACGCTCCACAACGCGGTGAGAAGTGCGCAGGACACGGTGATCCACGAGCCGCCTACCAGGATCCGCACCGGTCGAGGATAGCCGTGCCGCCCCCGGCGCGGGGCCCCGCCCACCCGGTGGGCGACCGGTCCCCGCCGGGTCACCCGCGCGTCACTCCCTGGTCAGTGCCTCACCGATGGGGGTCTCACCGTCGGAGAACTCGATCGTGCGACCGATGGTGTCCGGCCGTCGCAGGACGGCCGCCGTGACGGCGGCCACGACGTCCCGGCTCGTGGCGCGGTCGTCCCGCTTGTCGGCGCCCACGCCGATCGTCTCCCCGCCG
>NZ_JAALEE010000262.1:6494-12366 GCF_014145265.1 Dietzia sp. CW19
AGGATCGTCCACTGCAGGTCCGACTCCCGGAGATGGGCATCCGCGGCGGCCTTGGCCTGGGCGTACGGGAAGAACGGATCGTCCTCGGGCACCCCGTGGTCGGTGCGGGCCCCGTCATAGGAGATCATGACGTACCTCTCGACGCCCTCCTCCGCGGAGGCGTCCATGGAGCGGATCGCCGCGTCGCGGTCGACCGCGTAGGTGCGGTCGGCGCTCCCGCCACCGGCGCCGGCGGCCCACACCACGGAGCCGCTGTCGCGCAGCACCTCCCGCAGGCCCTCCACGTCGAGCGTCTCGACATCCGCGACGACGGGAGTCGCGCCCACCTCGCGGATGTCATCGGCCTGGTCCGGATTCCGGATGACGGAGTTGACCTGGGCACCCGCCTCCGACAGGATCCGGGCGGCGCGGAGGGCGACCTTGCCGTGGCCGCCGATGATGGTCACAGGGCGTTCGATACTCATGGCCTCCGTTGTACTCCTCCGCCCCGCTCCGTGCGCCTCCTCGGTGGCGTGGCGCGGGACCGTGGCCGGCACCCCGCCACCCGAGACGCAGCTCACATTTCGGGGACCTCCCGGCCCGATCCGGTCACAACTCCACAACGACACGCCGGAGGCGCCCGTGTGGGTTCGCGTCGTGTCGGACCCGGCGTGCATCATGTGCACATAAGCCGGTGCTCACCGGTACACCCCCAGTTCTGTCTCGGAGTCACGCATGTCCTTGTCCCGGTCCGGGTACCTCTCGCGCTCGGCGGCGCAGGTCCCCCTCGTCTTCCTCGCCGGGCTACTCGCCCTCCTGCTCATCGCGACCGGATGCACCATCCCCGTCCCCACGGGTTCGGCCGGGGAGACCACCCCGACCGAGACGTCTCAGGCTCCGGTTCCGGCGACACTCCAGGTCACCCCGGTCGACGGGGCCACGGAGGTCGCCGTGGTGGACGGCGTCCGGGCCCGGGTCGAGAACGGTTCCCTGACCGAGGTGGTCCTCACCAACGACGCGGGCAAGGAGATCGAGGGCGAGTTGTCACGGGACGCGACCTCGTGGGAGCCGGCGGTCACCCTCGGGTACGGGCGCACCTACACCCTGGACGTCACCTATCGGGGTGCGACGGGGGGCCCGAGGACCGACACTCGCACGTTCACCATGGCCAATCCTCAGTCCATCATCAGCCCCACACTGGTCACCCCGGGCGGTGGCGCACTGGAGTCGGGCCGGGAGTACGGCGTCGGGATCATCGTGGGCGCCAGATTCGATCAGCTGGTGGCCGACCGCGCCACCGTGGAGAAGCACATGACGGTCACCACCGAGCCCGCGGTCGAGGGCAACTGGTTCTGGCTCGACGACACCACCGCGCACTGGCGCCCGAGGGACTACTACGCCACCGGCACCCGGGTCCACGTGGACCTGGACACCGAGGGCCGGAACCTCGGCGGCGGCCAGTGGGGCGGAGAGGGCGCGGAGGTCGACTTCACCATCGGTGACCGACGGGTGGCCATCGCCGACGACGTCACCAAGACGGTCTCGGTGTTCCACAACCAGGAGCTGGTCAAGACCATGCCCACGTCGATGGGCAAGGGCGGGTGGGCGACCTACAACGGTGTGAGCATGCACTTCTGGACCCAGCGGGGCGTCTACACGGTCCTCGACAAGGCCAGCTCGGTGCTCATGGACTCGTCGACCTACGGTCTGCCGCTGGACGTCGGCTACAAGGTGACCGTCGACCACGGGGTCCGTCTCACCAACGAGGGCATCTACTTCCACGCCCTCGCCTCGTCGATGTGGGCCCAGGGCAACACCAACGTCTCGCACGGATGCCTCAACCTCTCCCCGGACGACGCGTCCTGGTACTTCGACCAGGCGGTCGCCGGGGACATCGTCGAGGTCCGCAACACCGGCGGCCCGGAGCAGGGGATCTGGCAGAACGGCGACTGGGCTGTTCCGTGGAGCACCTGGCAGAAGGGTTCCGCCGACTGAGGGGCCGGTCGACACCGTTGCCGGTCGGATGGTCGGCACGCTAATTTTGCCCGATGGAGCCCCGCACACCCCGGACCCGCCTGCCCGGAGTCTCGATCGGCCACTGGACGGACCCGTCGGCGATTACGGGGTGCACGGTGGTGCTCCTCCCCGAGGGGGCGGTGGCCTCACGAGAGGTGCGCGGTGGCGCCCCGGCGACCCGCGACCTCGACGCACTCGCCCCCGACAAGGCCGTGACCTCGATCGACGCGGTCCTCCTCACCGGCGGATCGGCGTTCGGCCTGGCCGCCGCCGAGGGGGTGATGCGGTTCCTCGAGGAGGCCGGGCGGGGCGTGCCCACTCCCGGTGGACGCGTCCCGATCGTGCCGACCCTGGCGCTGTTCGACCTCGGGGTCGGCGACCCGAAGGTCCGGCCGACGGCGGAGGACGGCTACTCCGCCGCGGTCGCGGCGAGCGGGCCGCGGTTCGAGGTGGGGCAGCTCGGTGCGGGGACCGGGGCGTTCACGTCGCAGTGGCGCGGGGTGGAGAACCTCCGTGCGGGCGGGATCCGGTACGCGGAGAGCACACTGGGCGACCTGGTCGTGGGGGCGCTGTGCGCGGTGAACGCCTACGGGGACGTCGACCCGGGCGGCACCGAGGTCGACCTCGACAGTGTCGCGAACCTGGTCCCGCCGTTCGACTACACCTCCGATCGGGTCCACACCACCATCGGAGTGGTGATGACCAACGCGAGGTTGGACAAGACCGCGTGCTTCGTCGTCGCACAGGGCGCCCACGACGGGCTCGCCCGGGCGCTGACTCCGCCGCACACCCGGTACGACGGTGACGGTTTCGTCGCCGTGGCCACCGGCGAGGTGGCCGCCGACGTCGACACGGTCCGCCTGATGGCGCTGGACGCCGTCTCCCGGGCGATACGCTCCGCCGGCCACTGACACGCCCGGCGACGCCACACGCCGGAACGGAGTCGACATTTCCGGCGATGGGCGGGACAATCGGTAGTCACCCCGGGCACCGGCCCGTGGGCGACCCCGACGAAAGCGCAGGAGCACCTCCAGTGAGCCGAGCCGATACACCGGCCCGATCTATCAGCCCCCTTCTCGGAAGGGGGAACACCGGATGAGTATCGCGCTCTCACTACTCGTCGGAGTCGTGGTGGTCCTGGCGATCACCGCGCTCACGGGCTACTTCGTGGCCCAGGAGTTCGCGTTCATGGCCGTCGACCGCTCCCGGATGGGGGCCGCGGCGGAGAAGGGCGACCCGGCGGCGGCACGCGTCCTCGGCGTGACCAGACGAACATCCTTCATGCTCTCGGGCGCCCAGCTCGGTATCACCGTCACCACCCTGGTCGTCGGTTACGTGGCCGAACCGCTCATCGGCCGCTCGATCGGCGAACTCCTCGGCCTGGCGTCCGTGCCGCAGGGAGTCGGCGTGGTGGTCGGCACGGTGCTGGCACTGCTCTTCTCGACGGTCGTGCAGATGATCTTCGGCGAGTTGGTGCCCAAGAACCTGGCCATCGCCAAGCCGGAGCCGGTCGCACGTTGGCTGGCCCGGTCCACCACGATCTACCTCGCTCTGTTCGGCTGGCTCATCGGTCTGTTCGACAAGGCGTCCGAGGCGCTGCTCAAGGCCGTCGGTATCGAGCCGGTGCATGACAAGGAGCACTCCGCCACCGCCCGCGACCTGGAGCACATCGTCGCCGAGTCCGAAGAGACCGGCGAGTTGTCCGAGGAGCTCAGCGACCTGCTGGACAGGATGCTCGACTTCCCCGGACAACCCGCCGAGCACGCCATGATCCCGCGGAGCCGCACCGATGTGGTCCGCGCGGAGGACACGGTCAACGAGGTCCTGTCCAAGATGGCCACCGGCCACACCCGCTACCCGGTCGTCGGCGACGACTCCGACGACGTGATCGGCATCGTGGACCTCCACGACCTGCTCTCGGTGTGCGACGACGACCAGGCCGATCTCACCGCGGTGTCCGCCCTGATGCGGGCGCCGATCATCGTGCCCACCTCCCTGCCCCTGCCGGAGGTGGCCGCCCGCCTGAGCGCCGAGAAGTCGGAGATGGCCGTGGTGGTGGACGAGTACGGCGGCTTCGCCGGTGTCGTGACGATGGAGGACATGGCAGAGGAGATCGTCGGCGAGATCGCGGACGAGCACGATCCCCAGCTCGCCGCCGGGACCCCGGTCAGCGAGGGTCTGGGCTGGCTCCTGTCCGGCGACACCCATCTCGACGAGGTGGAACGCCTGCTCGAGATCACCCTGCCCGAGGTGGACGCCGAGACGCTCGGCGGTCTCGTGGTCGAGACGACCGGTGACCTGCCCGAGCTGGGCGACCGTGTCGACATCCCCCTTCCCGACACGGACGTGTTGGAGGAGTTCTCCGCGGACCGGGTCCTCCGGACCGAGGTGCGCCGGATCGAACGACGCGTGCCGGCCGAACTGCACGTCGTGGTCGAGGAGGCCGCGCGATGAACCCCACCACCACCCTGCTCGCCGCCGAGGCCGGATCGGGCCTCATGAGCAACCCGCTCGTCGTGGTGCTCGCCACGATCGTCCTCATCGCGGCGTCCGCGTTCTTCGTCGCCGTCGAGTTCTCGCTGATCTCCGCGCGTCGCCACCGCCTCGAGGACGCGGCGGCGTCGAGCGCCTCCGCCCGGGCCGCCCTGCGCAACGCCTCCGAGCTCACGCTCCTGCTGGCGGGATCCCAACTCGGGATCACGCTGTGCGCACTGGCGCTCGGCTCCATCACCAAGCCCGCTGTCCACCACTGGCTCACCCCGGTGTTCGCCGGCTGGGGCCTGCCCTACTGGACGGCCGACGTCATCGCGTTCGTCATCGCCCTGCTCATCGTCACGTTCCTGCACCTCGTGGTGGGCGAGATGGCTCCCAAGTCGTGGTCCATCACGCACCCCGAGTACTCGGCCACGCTGTTGGCGATACCGATGCGGGGCTTCCTCTGGATCACCCGCCCGCTGCTGGTGATGCTCAACACCCTCGCCAACCGGATCCTCCACCGGATCGGGGTGGAGACCCGCGACGAGGTGGCCTCCGGGCAGGACGCCGACTCCCTGAGGGAGCTCGTGCGCCACTCCGGTGAGGCCGGCACGCTCGACGACACCCACCACCGGCAGCTGCTCAACGCACTGGAGCTGCAGGAGCTCACCGTCGGTGACCTGCTGGGCGAGCGCGGCGTGGACACCCCCGCCACACCGGAGGAGATGTCCTCGGTCGACGTGGACGCCTCGCCCGAGGAGATCCGCGAGACGGCCCGCCGCACCGGTCACCTGCGCCTGCTGGTGATGGACAGCGACACCGCGGTGGGCGTGGTGCACGCGCGGGACGCGATCAACATCCAGTCGGCGGCCACGGCGCGGGAGCTCATGCGGCCGAGCCTGTCCCTCGAGCACGATCTCTCGGTGGCCGAGGCGTTCCGCCGGATGCGTGAGGCGCGGGCACACCTCGTCGTCGTCGAACAATCCGGCGGCCACCCCGGCACCCACGTCTCCGAGGTCAGGGGGGTCCTCACGCTGGACGACGTGGTGCGGCGCCTCCTGCCCGTGACCTCCGTGTAGGCCGGGGGCTGCGGGTCGGGGACCTGTGGGCCGGGGGCTGCCGGCCGGGGGGTCGGGGGCCTGCCGGCCGGGGTCAGAACAGCCCGATCACCCTGAGCAGGCCCCACAGCGCGAGCCCGGCCATGCCGATCAACACCAGCAGCATCAGACCCACCGCGCCGACCGCGCGGAGCAGGTAGCCGCGGGCGTCGGTGTCCACGCGCCTGCCCTCGGCGATGGTCCGGTCCACCAGGCGCAGGTTCTTGGACGTGGCCTTGTGCGCGGCGTCCGCCACGTCGCCCACGAAGGGGATCACGCCGAGCACCGCGTCGACGAGGTAGTTC
>NZ_JAALEE010000263.1:0-1794 GCF_014145265.1 Dietzia sp. CW19
CGGCACCCGGACTCCCGGGTGCCGCCGTCGGCGCGTGTCCGACCGGCCCCGTACGCGGGCGCGCGGGCTGCGGTGTGGCGGCGGTGGCGATAGGGCAGAATAGACGAGGTCCCACCAAGGGCCGTACGGCCTCTCGACGACGACGTCGGGGGCGTTGACGCACGAGACGGGCGTGATCCGTCCGGGACGAGGAGAGCGATGACCGACCCGCGGGACGGCTACAAGCGTGTGATGCTCAAGCTGGGCGGAGAGATGTTCGGCGGGGGCGGCGTGGGGATCGACCCCGATGTGGTCCAGTCGGTCGCCAGGCAGATCGCCGAGGTGTCCCGCACGGGCGCGCAGATCGCGATCGTCATCGGCGGCGGGAACTTCTTCCGCGGCGCCCAGTTGCAGCAGCGTGGCCTCGACCGCGCACGGAGCGACTACATGGGGATGCTCGGCACCGTCATGAACTGTCTGGCGCTGCAGGACTTCCTCGAGCAGGAGGGCGTGTCCACGCGGGTGCAGACCGCCATCCACATGGGTCAGGTCGCGGAACCGTACATCCCCCTTCGTGCCGAGAGGCATCTGGAGAAGGGGCGTGTGGTGATCTTCGGCGCGGGCATGGGAATGCCCTACTTCTCCACCGACACGACAGCCGCCCAACGGGCGCTCGAGATCAAGGCCGAGGTGCTGTTGATGGCCAAGGCCGTCGACGGGGTCTACTCCGACGACCCGCGGACCAACCCCGACGCCGAACTCTTCGCACGGATCGAGCACCGCGAGTGCCTGGAACGGGGACTGAAGGTCGCCGACACGACCGCGTTCAGCCTCTGCATGGACAACAAGATGCCCATCCTGGTCTTCAACCTCCTCACCGAGGGCAACATCGCGCGCGCCGTCGCCGGTGAGGAGATCGGGACCCTGGTCAGCAGCCCGGCCTGAGGCGCGGGATCCGCGCCCCTCATCCACGTAGAGAACGGAAGGCAACACATGATCGACGACACCCTGCTCGAGGCCGAGGAGAAGATGGAGAAGGCCGTGGAGCACGTCCGTGACGAGCTCGCCGCCATCCGTACCGGTCGCGCCAACCCCGGCATGTTCAACCGGGTGCTCTGCGAGTACTACGGGACCCTGACCCCCATCACCCAGATGGCGAGTATCGCGGTGCCCGAGCCCCGGATGCTCATCATCAAGCCGTACGAGATGTCCCAGATCGGTCCGATCGAGAACGCCATCCGGAACTCGGATCTCGGCGTCAACCCGACCAACGACGGCCAGGTTCTGCGCGTGACGGTCCCACAGCTCACCGAGGAGCGCCGGCGCGATCTGGTCAAGCAGGCCAAGTCGAAGGCCGAGGACGGGCGTATCGCGCTCCGAGGTGTCCGGCGTAAGGCGATGGACGAGCTCAAGCGCATCGTCAAGGACGGCGAGGCCGGCGAGGACGAGGTCAACGCCGCCGAGAAGGAACTCGACAAGCTCACCCATCGGTACGTGGCCGACGTGGACGAGCTCGTCAAGGCCAAGGAAGGCGAGTTGATGGAGGTCTGATCTCCCAGCACCCGCCGACCCACCCCCGAGACTCGAGGAGAATGCCGTGGACACCGCCCCGCCCGGCCCACCCGGGCCCACAGCCGCGGCCGCGGCTCCGCCGTCGCGGGCGGGAAGGGACCTGACCCGCGCCATCCCGGTGGGCGGCGGGCTCGGGGCTCTGGTGATCGCGAGTATCGCGTTCAACCCCAGGGCCTGGTACCTGGTCGCGGCCGGTGCCGTGGCCATCGGGACCTGGGAGGTGTTCAAGCGGCTGCGGCAGGA
>NZ_JAALEE010000263.1:1853-4256 GCF_014145265.1 Dietzia sp. CW19
GTGCCCCTGCTCCTCGGTGGACAGGCGATGGTCTGGGCCGGGTTCTTCGCCGAGGCAAAGGGCGCCTTCGCCGCGTTCGCCGCCACCACCGTCCTGGTCCTGGTCTGGCGCCTCCTGATGGCGGGGCTGACCACGGCCCCACAGAACTATCTCCGTGACGTCTCGGTGGCCCTGTTCGTCCTGGTGTGGATCGCGGTCCCCGGCGCTCTCGGCGCCATGCTCGCGGACGGCGACCACGGGGCGCAGCGTGTCGTCGCCCTGATCCTGTTGGTGGTGTGTTCGGACGTCGGGGGATACGTCACCGGCGTGCTGTTCGGCAGACACCCGATGGCGCCCGCGGTGAGCCCCAAGAAGTCGTGGGAGGGCTTCGCCGGATCGATGGTGTTCGCCATCATCGGCGGGGCGCTCGTGGTGGTGCTGCTGTTCGACGACAACTTCCTCAAGGGCGTCCTGCTCGGCGTCCTCACCGTCTTCACGGCGACCCTGGGCGACCTCATCGAGTCACAGGTCAAGCGGGACCTGGGCATCAAGGACATGGGCACCATGCTGCCCGGCCACGGCGGCTTCATGGACCGCCTCGACTCGGTCCTGCCCACCGCCGTCGTGGTGTGGATCATCTTCACCTACGTCGTCCCGACCTGAGCGTGCGGGGGCGCGCTCACCGGCGGTCGGCCGTGGGGACGACACCCCTCAGTGGTGGCGGGCCGACACCTTGCGCGCCTTCCGGGCGCGCATCCGCAGCTGCAGGATCCGGAATCCGGCGAACAGCGCCATGATCAGCGCGCCGGCGATGGCGGCGAACAGGATCAGGACCCCCAGGGGGAGCCTGAACTCCAGCCCCAGATACCGCACGCCCGTGGACGTGGTGTTCTGCGCGATGAAGATCAGCAACAGGATCGTCACCAGGGCGCCGAGGACCAGTCCCACCCAGGCCGACCCCAGCTTGCCGCCGTGGGTGTCCATGACGTCGTCGTCGTGGCTCCCGCGTCCACCGCGTGAGTCCCCGGCGGGGACCGTCGCAGGAGCCGAGGCGTGGGTGTCCTCGACCGGCGCGATCTCCGCTGCTCCGGCGGTGTGGTCGGTGTGCTGGGGATCAACTGGTTCGTGCGAACGCGTGGCCATGGGAGGACTCTATTCCCTCACCGGCGCCGACGGCATCCGCTGGCGGTGTGTCGTGCGGTCCGGTTTCTGACACAATGGCAGCCATCATGGTTGAACCACTACCCCTCGTCTTCGACGCCCCCCGCCGGGGTCTTCCGCCTCGTCACTTCGCCGACCTCGACGCAGAGGGCCGGGCTGCGGCGATGAGCGAACTGGGGGTCCCCGCCTTCCGGGGGAAGCAGCTCGCCAACCAGTACTTCGGACGACTCGAGGCCGACCCCGCGGAGATGACAGACCTCCCGGTCGGTCTGCGTGAACAGATCGGTTCCGAGTTGTTCCCGCGCCTGGCCTCCTCGGTCCGGCACATCTCCGCCGACGGGGGCACCACGCGCAAGACGTTGTGGAAGCTGCACGACGGCTCGCTGGTGGAGAGCGTGCTCATGCGCTACCCGGACCGGGCGACGCTGTGCATCTCCAGCCAGGCCGGGTGCGGCATGGCGTGCCCGTTCTGCGCCACCGGCCAGGCCGGGCTCGACCGCAACCTCTCGGCCGCCGAGATTCTCGAGCAGGTGCGCGAGGCCGCCCGGGCGATGCGGGACGGCGAGGTCCCCGGCGGCCCGGGACGACTGTCCAACGTGGTGTTCATGGGGATGGGTGAGCCGCTGGCCAACTACAAGCGGGTCCTCACGGCTGTCCGGGGGATCGTCTCGCCGCCGCCGTCCGGGTTCGGATTGTCCCAGCGTTCGGTCACGGTCTCGACGGTCGGAGTCGTCCCCGCGATCCATCGCCTCGCGGAGGAGGGACTCCAGGTGACCCTGGCGGTCTCGCTGCACACCCCTGACGACGAACTGCGCGACACCCTCGTGCCGGTCAACAACCGGTGGCCCGTCTCCGAGGTCATGGACGCCGCGCGGCACTACGCCGACGCCACGGGCCGGCGGGTGTCGATCGAGTACGCGTTGATCCGCGATGTGAACGACCAGACGTGGCGCGGGGAGATGCTCGGTCGGCTGCTCGTACAGCGCCTCGGGCCCATGGCCCACGTCAACCTGATCCCTCTCAACCCGACTCCGGGCAGCGAGTGGGACGCCAGCCCGAAGCCCCAGCAGGACGCGTTCGTCGCCGCGGTCCAGCAGTCCGGTGTCTCCTGCACCGTCCGGGACACCCGTGGGCAGGAGATCGCCGCCGCCTGCGGCCAGCTCGCCGCCGAAGGCTGAGCTCCGAGGGCCGATCACCGTGAGGTGGGCCCGGGCCGTCCCCGATCACGGACGAGGCCGCCGCCCGCGGATGTCGCGGGCGGCG
>NZ_JAALEE010000264.1:0-5923 GCF_014145265.1 Dietzia sp. CW19
CCTGGCCCCGCAGTTCCGTGATCGCCACGTCCACGCCCTCGGCGGCCAGTGCGCGGGCCAGCGGGAGGTAGTACCGGGCGCCGACGGCGATGCCGGGCAGGACCAGCACGGCGGGCCTGTCGGAGTCCCGCCGGTCGGCCTCCACCATCAACAGCGGACTCGTGCTGCCGTCCGCGTGCCGGAGCTCGGTCCGCCGCGGGTCGTCGGTCTTGGTCATGCGTACAGGATGCCGCAGTCCCCTGCCCACACCGCACCCGGCCCGACGTGACCACGCGCACGCTGCACGCCCACGGACGACGACGGACCCCGCCCCACTCGGATGGTGGGACGGGGTCCGTCGGAGCCGGGACCCGGGGGCGCCGGCGCGTCAGCCGATCAGATCGGGCCGTAGCGCGCGTTCATCGCCTGGGCCATCATCGGCCAGGACTGCTTGAGGTCGTCCTCCCAGTAGCCCCACGAGTGCGTGCCGTTGGGCGCGAAGTCGAACTGGGCCGGGATCTGCAGCTCGCCGAAGCGGCGGGCGAGGTTGGCCGTGCAGTACTGCGTGGCCGCCTCGATGATGCCGCCGACGATCGCCTGGTTGGCGAGGGCCGGGATGCTGTTGCGCAGACGCCAGTTCTCCAGCGACTCGTGCGGGCCGGGCAGGCCGTTGCCGGTGGAGATGAACATGGCCGGCAGGGTGCCGTTGTCGCGCTGGGCGACGAACTTGTGCGCCTGGGCGACCGGGTCGTTGGCCACCCAGCCCGGACCCGGGTAGGGGCCCCACATGTTGTCGAGGTTCGCGCCGCCACGCATGCCGGTGACGATGTTGATGAACTGGTAGCCGATCGGGGTCGACGTCTCGGCACAACCCGAGTACGAGCCGATGGCCTGGAAGCGGCCCGGGTGGTTCTGGGCGATCGTCAGGACCGAGGTGGCGGTCATCGAGATCGCGGCGAGGCTGCGCTTGCGGTTCGGGTAGTTGCCGCCGTACCGGCCCTCGAAGAGGGTCGGGAGCTCCTGCGCGAGGTAGGTCTCGAACGCCATCGGGCGGTTGGTCTCGCGGGCGTAGCGGGTCTGGACGTTGGGATCGTGACGCTGCCAGTCCGTGTAGTAGGAGAAGGCACCACCGATCGGGGTGACGGTCCAGACGTCCTTGTCGGACATGAAGGCCCGGACGTCCGACTGCGCCTGCCAGGTGGCCGAGTCCTCGCCACCACCGGCGCCGTTGACCAGGTAGAGCACCGGCGCGCCGGCGTTACCGTCGCGGGGGCGCTGCACGATGTTCGGGACCTCGATGGCCATCTTGTCCGACCACACCGACACGATCAGTCGACCGTCGGGAAGCTGGGTCTCGACGACCTTGTTCTGGGCGGTGGCCTTGGTGTACTGGATATTGCCACCCTGGGCCTGTGCCGTGCCCGTGGCAACGACGGGGACCATGGCCGCGGCGATGGCCGCTGCGGCGACCTTGGTGCCCAACCGGCCGCTCTTGACTGAACGCATATTCCGACGCCTAACCTTCTCGTTGTTCACAGACGGACCCGGGCAGACCCTCGCTTGACAGCTAACCCGATTCCCAGTAGTCACACAAGTCCCACTAAGCACACCCCTGGTGGGAGCGTGCCTACAGGACCGAGTCTTGCGCCCGCCGGGCACCATCCGAGGATGACATACCCGGGTGGCCCGCCGGTAACCGCGGAACCACCCTTGCGGCTCACGTCAACATTATCGACGCTACCCGGCCTCTTGTTACCGATATGAAGAAAATCCGATACACCCCGCGCGGCGCGTGGGCGGGCGCCACACCGGGGAGCGCACGAGAAAGGGCCCCGGGCGAGGCCCGGAGCCCTTTGTCGATCAGCCGTACGACTCAGGCCATGAAGCCGGCGTCGAGGGCCTTCTGGAAGTCGCCACCGAGGAAGTAGCCGACGCCCTTGACCAGGTTGTTGACGTTGCCGAGCAAGCCGCCGAACAGGTTGACGATGCCGCCCTCGCCGATGACCGGGCCGAGCGAACCGAGATCAATACCCATGGTGTTCTCCTAAGAAGTGTGGTTTCCGGATGCGGATCCGGGGAACGGAAAGTTGCTGGAGTTGGTCACCTTACGCCGTGACCGGAAGCGGGGGCGCGGCCCGTGCCGCGTCAGGACCAGAAGAGCCGAGGGATCAGGTCTGGTCGGTCGCGCCGAGGCTGCCGAACAGCGCGTCGACGGCATCGATGGTGTCGGTGCCGCTGATGGAACCGGTGAATCCGATGAAGCCGTCGATGAGGTTCTTGACCGCGGTGAGTGCGGCACTGATGGCGCTGAAGTCAGGCATGTGTGTCTCCCTTTGAAAGTGGTGCCCCGGCTCATGGGGCCAGAGTCAGCATAATCTGAGCGGCTCCGAAGTCAATTGTGACCTCGGTCTCGACGGCAGCCGGGTGACGCCTTATCCGCCCAGGGCACCCTTCGTGACCCAGATCACTAGATGCAAGGAAACCCTAGCACCTTGATCTGCCTGCGCAAATACTATTGAGTCAACGACTTAATCGAGCGCATTAACTTTCCCTCACGCTGGGCGGGGCGTGGCGACGCCGCGGAGACACCTTTAGGTCGATAAACATTCATCTAGACAAGCGCCCACATAACTGCGCGTGGCACAGCAGTGCGGCCCGCGCGAGGGAGATCGCACGGGCCGCACCGGTGTGCTGAGGGCATGGCCGCCCTCAGCAGGCTCGGGTCACCACATCATGAAGCCGCCGGCGAGGGCCTCCTCGAAGTCGCCTCCGGTGAAGTAGGCCAGGCCGGAGAACAGGTCTCCGAAGGCGCCGAGGAAGTCGTTGACATAGCCGAGGGCGCCGCTGACGCCGGCGAGGGATCCGAACTCGGGGAAGAACATGGTGTGCTCCTGGGTCTGCTGGGTGGTTATCTCTGGAGGTGAGCTCTGGGATCAGTCGGCGCTGATGCTCGACACGGCATCGAAGAAGTCGTTCATGCCCCCCTCGCCCCCCAGCGACCCGGTGAATGTGACGACGGCTCCGAGGATGTCGGTGATGCCTCCGAAGAGGTCGGACAGCTGACCGAAGTCGGGCATGGTGTTCTCCGTTCTCGTGCGTTCACGGCACCCTTCGAGGCGCCTGACAGGAACACTAGAAAAGGACGCGCGTCCACCACAATGGGCGAAACGGCACCGTAACCGCAGATCACAGGCTATTTACGCGGCGGGGGAGAGATGACGATCCTGTTACGGGACCGCCACCGCGGTCCAGGAGTGTCGGGCCCGCCGTGACCCGTCCGAGGGCACGCACAAAAGGCCGTGGCCCGCACCGGGGTTCTCCGGTGCGGGCCACGGCCCGGCGTACTGTGTGGGCTCGGGTCAGAAGCCCATGCCACCCATCTCGTCGCCACCCGGCATCGCCTGACCGGCGGGCTCGGGCTTGTCGGCCACGACGGCCTCGGTGGTGAGGAAGAGCGCCGCGATGGAGGCGGCGTTCTGCAGCGCGGAGCGCGTCACCTTGACCGGATCGTTGATACCGGCCTCCAGCAGGTCCTCGTACTCGCCGGTGGCGGCGTTGAGGCCCTGGGCGCCCGGGAGGCTCCGGACCTTCTCCGCCACGACGCCCGGCTCGAGACCGGCGTTGAAGGCGATCTGCTTGAGCGGGGCACTCAGCGCGAACTTGACGATCTTCGCACCGGTGGCCTCCTCGCCCTCGAGGGACAGCCCGTCGATGGCGACCTCGGACTTGACCAGGGCGACGCCGCCGCCGGCGACGATGCCCTCCTCGACCGCGGCCTTGGCGTTGCGGACCGCGTCCTCGATGCGGTGCTTGCGCTCCTTGAGCTCGACCTCGGTGGCCGCGCCCGCCTTGATCACGGCGACGCCGCCGGCGAGCTTCGCGAGGCGCTCCTGGAGCTTCTCGCGGTCGTAGTCCGAGTCGGAGTTCTCGATCTCGGCGCGGATCTGGTTGACCCGTCCCTCGATCTGCCCCTGGTCGCCCGCGCCCTCGACGATGGTGGTCTCGTCCTTGGTCACGACGACCTTGCGCGCCTTGCCCAGCATGGAGATGTCGGCGGTCTCGAGCGAGAGGCCGACCTCCTCCGAGATGACCTGGCCACCGGTGAGGATGGCGATGTCCTGCAGCATGGCCTTGCGACGGTCACCGAAGCCCGGAGCCTTGACGGCGACGGACTTGAAGGTGCCGCGGATCTTGTTCACGACGAGCGTGGACAGGGCCTCGCCCTCGACGTCCTCGGCGATGATCAGCAGGGACTTGCCCTCGCCGATGACCTTCTCCAGCAGCGGCAGGAGGTCCTTGACGGTGGAGACCTTGCCCGAGACCAGCAGGACGTACGGATCCTCCATGACCGCCTCCTGGCGCTCCGGATCCGTCATGAAGTACTGCGAGATGTAGCCCTTGTCGAAGCGCATACCCTCGGTGAGCTCGAGATCCAGGCCGAAGGTCTGCGACTCCTCGACCGTGATCACGCCCTCCTTGCCGACCTTGTCCATGGCCTGGGCGATGAGCTCGCCGATCGCCGGGTCGGCGGCGGAGATGCCCGCGGTCGCAGCGATCTGCTCCTTGGTCTCGATCTCCTTGGCGGAGGCGATCAGGTGCGCGGTGACGGCCTCGACGGCCTTCTCGATGCCGCGCTTGATGCCCATGGGGTTGGCACCGGCGGCGACGTTGCGCAGGCCCTCGCGCACGAGCGCCTGGGCCAGGACGGTGGCGGTGGTGGTTCCGTCGCCCGCGACGTCGTCGGTCTTCTTGGCGACCTCCTTGACGAGCTCCGCACCGATCTTCTCGTACGGGTCCTCGAGCTCGATCTCCTTGGCGATGGAGACGCCGTCGTTGGTGATCGTGGGGGCGCCCCACTTCTTCTCCAGCACGACGTTGCGACCCTTGGGGCCGAGCGTGACCTTGACGGCGTCGGCGAGCTGGTTGAGACCGCTCTCCAAGCCGCGGCGGGCCTCTTCATCGAACGCGATCATCTTTGCCATTGGGTGAATCATCCTCCGGGTGTGGGGTGACACGTATGTGGTCGGCGTCGGCGCCCGCGACGGACGGAGCGGACCGTGTCAGATCCGCGCCTCACCTTGCGACCTCAGTTCAGGTGTTGCTGGCACTCAGGGTAGCCGAGTGCCAACCGCTTTTCTAGCACTCGCCCCCCACGAGTGCAAAGGGTGCGGCCCGGTGTTCGCGGCGGGCGAACGACACGCACGGCCGCGCCCCGTCCCCTACCATCGAGACGCCATCGAAGCCCGTTCCCATTGGAAGGCCATCCATGCCCACCGAGTCCGCTCCCGCCGCCATCGAGAGTTCGATCGAGATCGACGCCCCACCGGCCCGGGTCTGGGAAGTCGTCTCCGAGGTCCGCAACGCCCCCCAGTGGAGCAGCCAGGCGCACAAGGTCGTCGCCCTCGGTGGCCGCACGACCGCCGGGACGTGGGCGCTCAACATCAACAAGCGCGGCCCGATCTTCTGGCCCACCACCAGCCGTGTCGTCGAGTTCGAGCCCGGCAGAAGGTTCGCCAACCGCATCACCGAGAACACCACCATCTGGGTCTTCGAGCTCGAGCCCACCGCCGACGGCGGCACCCGGCTCACGGAACGTCGTGAGGTCCCGAACGGCCTGACCTTCATCTCGACGTTCCTCACCGACAAGCTCTTCGGCGGACAGCCCTCGTTCACCAAGGAAATGGACAGGGGCGTGTCGACCTCCCTGAAGCGGATCAAGGCCCTCGTCGAGCAGGGCTGACCGCCATGGCCGGGGTGGGCGTGGTCGCGGTGGCCCGGAGCGGGCTCGCGACGATCCTCGCGGGCTCCCTCGTGGCAGCGCTCACCGGGTGCGCGCTCTGGACCGACGACGCGGACCCCGCCACCCCCGACCGCGAGGAACCCGGCCCCACCCTGGCCGCGGGTCCACCTCCCGGTGACTGGCAGGACGTCCGCAGCCCGACCA
>NZ_JAALEE010000265.1:0-4152 GCF_014145265.1 Dietzia sp. CW19
TAGATCCATCTCCTGGTCGCACAGTGCGAGGAACCAGTGGTTGCCGCGCGCCATCGCCAGCGCCTGGGGCACGGGCACGCGGATCCCGCCGTCGGTCAGGCCACAGCCGGCAAGGGTGGTGAGCTGGTCCAGGTCGACACGCACCACGATCGCCGCCGGCGCTCCGGTCTTGCGGGCGTCGGCGGACAGGGCCAGGTGCAGGGCGTGGACCATCGCGTCGTGCATGCGCTGGCCGTCGGTCCGGGTGTCTGGCGCGTCCGCGTCAGGCCACAATCGGCCGGGCTGGCCCCAGCGGGCGTGCACCTCGCGCATCAGGGCTGCCAGCTGCGGATCCATGGTCATGCTGGCGCTGGCCATCAGGTCCAGTCCCTGGCCTCCGCATGAGACCGACCTGCGGCGGGCCCGTTCTTCGGCACCTCGTTCGGTGCGGCCCGGGTCCAGGGTGTCGAGTAGCTGGTGCGCGTGCTCCTGCAATTGCCGGGTGGTGGACTTCTCGGCAGCCTCGAGCAGTTGCTGTTCCAGGCGATCGCGCACCTCGTCGTCACACTCATCCGACAGCGCGGCCAGCGCCTTACCGATGATCCTCAGCTGCCCGGCCGAGACCGTGCCGGCACCGCTGGCGCGCATGCGAGCGGAGTCGGCGATCCCGGCATCGTCAAGGCGTCCGCGGGCCTCCCCGGGCGCCAGACCCAGGCCGCCGGTGAGCATCTGGCGGTCGTTGACGAAGCCCATCTGACGGGCGGTGCCCGATTCCCGGGCCGCGGCCATGACCCGGGCCTGGGTCGCGCGGATCCGGCGTTGGGCCTGTTCGAGCGCGACGAGCTCGGCGTGCAGCTGCATCGAGGAGGTGTGGGTCCAGTCGCGTTGTAGGTGCAGATCGAGTGCGGCGAGGATCGCCCGCAACTCTCCACCCACGCTGTCGCATTTCCCGTTCTCGCTCATGTGTTCGATTAGATCACCCGGGTACGACACTGTCCGTCGACGCAGTTCACGCGGCGTATCGACCGATCCGGAGGCCGTTACCAGGGCCAGAACGCCTTGATCATCGGCGAGATGAACAACCAGGCCAGCGACAGGTAGAAGATCACGACTGCCGCGATGAGGGTCACCACGTCGGACGGTTGGATCACGGACTTGAGCTGCTGTCTGCGATAGGCCACCCGGCGGTCCAATTCCTCCCAGCGCTGCAGTTGAGGATCGATGTCCGTGTCCGCCTCGGCCCCCTCGCCGACGTCTGCAGGTTCTCTTTCGTTCTCGGTGTGGTCCATCCGGGTTCCTTTCTAGATCGCGTAGTGGTACTGCCGGAGCAGCAGGTCATGATGTTCGGTCACCGATTTGTAGGCCAGTTCGCCGAACTTCTTGCCCATGGGGGAGCCTGCCGCTGCCCCTGCGCCGGCCCCGACGAGTGCGCCGTAGGGGCCGGCGTAGGAGCCGCCACTGGCTCCGAGCAGCGCCCCGCTCGCCATTCCGCCGCCCAAGGCGCCACCGGTCTCCGTAGCGATCTCGAAGGCGCTTCCTTCGCCACGGGCAAACCGATTCACGCCGTCGTACACCGTCATCCCGGTGCCCAGGGGGCCCGCGACCTTCCCGACGAAGCGAAGTCCGGCGCTGGCCCGCCGGCCGTAGTCGTCGGGGGCGGGGTTGAGAACATGCCGACCGCGGGTGAGGGGGTCGAGTTCGTCGGCGCGCCTGGGGAGCCCCGCGGACATGGCGCGGGTGAGCGCGTCGACGGCGACGCCGGGCCAAGGATCATCCGGGCCGGGGACCGGGCCCCTGTTGGGCTCCGGAGGGATCGCGTCGTGCAAGCGCGCGGCGATCTCGTCGAGAACGCGTCCGTAGTGCTGGTCGAGTGAGGCCACGACGTCCAGAGCCTCTTCGATTGCCCCGGCATACTCGTCGACCTCGGCCTGGGTGATGTCGTCGCGGCCGGCAGCGGGCGCGAGCGAATCATCGCGGACGACCAGGCCGCGAGCCTGGGCTTCGGAGATCCGGTCGCGAACCACCTGTACCGCAGGGTCGAGCGCATTACCCGCCTGTTCAAGGGTCTGGGCCAGGTCGTCGAGATGGCCGGCAAGCGCGTCGATGTGGCGAAGCTCGGAGTCGACGGCATCCAGCACCGCGTCAGCGGCGACGCCCTCCCAACCCATGGCGAGGCTGTGGCGCCCCTCGGAGAGGGCCCCGCGCGCCTCCTCGGCGATGGCGAGCCGACCGGCGCTGGTCACACGCGCCGTCGTCACGCCGCGGGGGTCCCATAGCCGCACCGCGCCCGCCGAGTAGGTCACCCGATCTCCTCCTGTGACTCGTGTTCCGTCACCAGGTACGACGGGGCACGTCAGCGGCCGGTTCCATCGCCGAACGGATTCTTCGGAGAAGCCGTCCCGAATCGGGGGGAACCATCTGGTTGGTCGGGGCGTCAAACAGATCGTGGGGACATTAAGAGGACCAGCCGCCGCGCTCGCGGCCTGCGCGGTGATGTCCGCGTGCGGAGTGAGTCAGGACAACGACCACGCGACGACGACGAGCCCAGCGGCCGCCGAGGAGACGATCAACCCCTGGGATCTGCCGATAGAGCAGCGGCCCGCCCTCTTCGACCCGTGTGCCGAAATTCCCATCGAGGCGGTGGAGCAGGGGGTCGGCGGGCCGGTTGAAAAGGTCGAGGAATACACCAGACATCAACCGGGAGGGCTAATGGTGTGTGGCTGGTCATCTGACGAAGTCGACCTCAGTGTTCTGGCCACTTGGAAGTCGCGCGATGACTATCTAGGCGACGCGATGTTTGAGGTGCTGGATCCGCGGTATGAAGTAATGGGAAGGCCAGGGCTCCGGGTGGTCGAATCGGACGACTTATCCGAAAAGACGTGCATTCAAATGCTCTTTACTGACCGGGGAACTGTCTGGACCAAACTCGATCTCTTTGGGGCGTTCCACGAATTCAAGGGCGAGCGATTCACTGACCCTTGCGATTCTTTGGATGAAGCTATGGGGCCAATAGTGGCGAGCTTGCCGAAAGGAGACTACCAATGAGTGTTCATCTTGCTATTGGAGCGGCAGAGTCATGTGTGAGAGCTTGCCAAAATTTCTCTCGGGATATCGGAAGGCTCACCAACTCGGAGGCGTTCGACAATCAGAACACAGCCCCCCAATCCTTCGACACCGCCCGCCAGATCGGCACCGTGTATTCGCTATTCGTGGGAGAAGACCTGCGAACCTTGCTCACCGGCTATGTGGATCAGGCGAAGGCCATGGCCATGCTCTTCGCCGCCGCCGGCGGGTTGATCGAGGCGCAGGACGAGGCGGTCGCAGCGGCGCTGGGGAAGGCGGCGCAGGAGCCGGCCGGGTTGCAGAGTTTGGGGTTGTTGGGTTCGCTTGGATCGACGACCGCGATTCTCGATTCAGCCGACGGGACCAGCACGCTGCACGGGTATGACCGAGTGGGACCCGAGGAGGTATCGGGCGCCCCGCTGGCGAAGATGGTCTCCGGGGCACAGGCTCTGGATCCGGCGCAGTTCCAGCAGGTGCGGGATCGGGTCAGCACCGTCGCGACAAGCCTCCACACGGCGGCGGCCAACCTGCGCAGCGGCCTGGGCAACGCACTGGGCAGCCAGTGGCAGGGTGAGTTCGCTAACCAGGCCAGCACCTCGGTGGGATCGTTCACCGAATCGGTAGACAGACTGGCCACGGTCCTCGAAGTGGTGGCCACCAAGGCGAGCACCGCCGAGGACGGTTTCAGCACCACCAAGTCGCGGATCGGCGAGGAGTCCGCAACGCTCCAGGCCGCCCAGGTCAACACCCCGGGCTTCGGCTACGTCCACGGCCCTCCGACCCTCGAATCCGCTGCCGCGATGGCCGCAGCCCAGGAGGCCGCCGAAGAACAGGCACGAGCGATCGTCAACACCGTTTACAGCCCCGCGGTGATGGACGCCAACCTCGCCGACCTGGACATACCCAGCCCGTACCGCGTGATCTCGACGTCGGCGCTGGGTGGCGCGAGTGGACTCGACCTGGTCTCGGCCTGGAACGTGGACGGGGTCGTCCGACCCGCTGGTCCGGCCGCACCCGGCCACGCCGCCCTCGCCGCCGCCGGGGGAGGAGGGAATCCGGCCGGAGTCCCCGCGGTCGGCGCAGGTGCTGGCACGGGGACGACGACGAGCC
>NZ_JAALEE010000024.1:0-14627 GCF_014145265.1 Dietzia sp. CW19
GCCGGGTCGACGGCGTCCTTGGCCCAGCGGGTGTGGGCTGACCGGACGACCTGCCGGGTGCCCGCGAGCAGCAGGGCCAGCGCGTGCTCGGCGACGCCCCGGGCGTAGAAACCGGATGCGTTGGTCCAGTTCCGGCGGTCGTCGAGCACGCCCGCGGCGACGAAGTGCTCGATGCCCGCGGTGCTGAGCGCCACCCACTCGACGTGGTCCGGCAGGTCCGGGAAACCCTCAGGGCCGCCGATCCACACCAGGACCCGGGCCTCGTCGAGCGACACCACCGAGCCGCCCTCGCCCTCCACCGCGGCGACGAGGTGGGGGTCGCGGGTGGGCTCGACGGCCACGCGCAGAGCGGCGGCGTTACCCGGGGTGGGGATCATCTCGGCAGGGCCTTCTTTCCCGTCTCGGCGATGGTGGACACGGTGAGGAGCCCGATCACGCAGACCCCGATCACCCAGTATGCGGGCGCCATGCCGCTGCCGGTCCAGGCGACGAGCTGCGCGGCGAAGTACGGCGTGGTCCCTCGACGACGACGACAACGCCCGCAGCAAAACGGGCCGAGCCGCCGCCCGCGAGAAGGTCAACTACTCTTGACACGAAAAGTCAAGGCTGGTTAACATCGGTCCATGGCAGTCCGAGAGTCCGATGCGGCCGGATCGAACCCGGTCCGGGAGTGCCGCAAGGTCCAGCGGGTCACCCAGGCCGAGCTCGCGGAGGCGGTGGGTGTCAGTAGGCAGACGATCATCGCGGTCGAGCGGGGCGACTATTCGCCGTCGGTGTATCTGGCGATCCGTATCGCACGGACCCTGGGGCGGTCGGTCGAAGAGCTTTTCATTCTGGAAGAGGAGTCCCGATGAATCAGCGCAGCAGCGTGTTCGACAGGCTGTCGGACCGGGTGATGAATCTCGACAGCCCGGCGTACGGGGACGAGCGCGAGCGCACCGTGTTCATGGAGGCGAGTGCATTCGGACTCTCGGTCGGTCTGTACGCGGGGCTGGCGGGGTCCGTCGTGTCCGCGGCGTTCGGCCTGATCCTGCTGCCGACGGCGCTCCTCGTGCTGACGATCCTGCCCGCGGCGGCCACCCAGTGGTACGCGCGGCGGCGGGGAGTCCACCTCAACGCCCTCGCCGAGAAGTCCGGGGCCAGGTCGACCATGGTCACCATGGTCGTGGTGTGCGCACTCATGGCCCTGACGTTCGCCGCGATGACCTACACCGTCTTCGCCGGTCAGCCACTCCTGCCCTTCCCCTCGGTCACGGTGACACCGGGGGATGGCCCTCTCGGGGGTGCGGCACAGGGCGCCGTGGTCGGTGGGATGGTCGGAGCGGTCGCCGGGATCATCGGTTCGATTCTGAGCTACCGCAAGGCGAACCGCCGGAAGTAGAGGCGGCGCTGGCGGATCTCATCGCGGCCGGGGTTAAGGAGCGAGCCAGCACTGGCCCGTCGACCGGTCGTGCCTCGAGTCCATCCGGTGGCATAGTGGCAATCGCAGCACCCCTCGTGTCCGGGCCAGTCCGGGCACGTGGCGACACCGCACGAATCCGTGCAGGTCAACGCCTGCACCGACGAGAGGATCGCACATGGCTATCAGTGACGACGACATGACGACCACCGGCAACTCGGGCGAGGGAGTCGCCGACGGCGGCTCGAACCCGCAGGGCCATGACGGCGGGGCCGACGGCTCGGCCAACAAGGGCGAGGGCACCGCTGACGGCGGCTCGAACCCGGGCGGACACGACGGTGGAGCTGACGGCGCGGCCGGCTCGGGCGAGGGTGTCGCCGACGGCGGCTCGAACCCGGACGGGGCCGATGGCGGCGCCGACGGCACGGCCTGAGCAGTAGTGCTCGAGCGGTGCGTCGCATGCGGGCGGGATGAGTTCGCGGCAGCGGTCTGGGGTCAGCGGCCCCTGCTGACCCCTGCGGCCGAGTTGCCGCGCGACTTCTCCGATCTGCTGTCTCCGCAGATGGTCGACGAGATCATCGCCGAACGTGGGGTACGCACACCCTTCGTCCGGATGGCGCGGGAGGGCACGCTCGTCGACCGGGCGTGCTTCACTCGCGCCGGCGGGTTCGGCGCGCAGATGCCCGATCAGATCGACCCCGACGGCGTGCTCACGCAGTTCGCCGCCGGGGCGACGATCGTCCTGCAGGGACTGCACCGGTTCTGGCCGCCGATCATCGACTTCGTCCGCGGCATGACCTCTGATGTCGGCCACCCGGTGCAGACCAACGCGTACATCACCCCGCCCGCGAACCGCGGGTTCGATCCGCACTACGACGTGCACGACGTGTTCGTCCTCCAGGTGTCCGGCACCAAGCGATGGCGCGTTCACGAGCCTGTCCACCACCATCCGCTTCCCGATCAGCCGTGGACCGATCACCGCGAGGCGATCGCCGAGCGTTCGAGGGACGAGCCGGTGATCGACGCGGTGCTCGAGCCGGGGGACTGCCTCTACCTGCCGCGCGGCTGGGTCCACTCCGCCGAGGCGCAGGGCGACACCTCCATCCACCTCACCGTGGGCGTGGCCCCCTTCACCGGGCACGATGTCGCGACGGCGATGATCGAGGCGCTGGCCTCGGAGGAGGAGTTGCGCGCGTCGCTGCCGCTCGGGCTCGCCCCGGTCGACGCCGCTTCTACCGGGGAACACACTCGCGGGGTGCTCGACGTGCTGGCCCGGTTGATCGCCGAGAAGCAGGATCAGCTCAGCGGTATCGCCGGCGACGCGCTGGCGACGCAGTACCTGGACCTCACGCGGCCCGCCCCGGTCCGCCCGCTGGCCACCCTCGACGCCGTGGCGGCCCTCGATCCCGAGACCCGGGTGCAGTGGCGCGACGGGTTGCACGGGCGGGTGGATGACGACGGCTCCGACGGCGCCGATCCGGCCACTGTCGTACTGAAGTTGCCCACCAAGTCGATCTCCTTCCCGGCGGTGTGCGCACCCGCCCTGCACGCCGTCCTCGAGGGCGCTCCCGTGAGCGCCGGAACTCTGCCTGGTCTCGATGCGGCGGACGGCCTGGTGGTTCTCCGGCGGTTGCTGCGGGAGGCAGTGCTGGTGTCGCTGTGAGGTCGGTGATCCTGTGACCAGGCCTGCGGACTGGGAGCCGTGCAGTGTGTCGGCGCTGCGCCGGGGCGATCGCCTGGAGGGCTCGGGCTCGCGGGGGATGCGCTGGCTCATGCTCGAGCTCTGCGGCCCCTGGGGGCATTCGGCGTTGCTCGAGTCGCCGGTGCTGTTGCCGTCCGAGTTGGGTCGGCAGATCGCCCAGCGCGCCCAGGCCGCCGACATTCGTGTCGCCGCCATCCGCCGGCCCGGTAAGCGTTCCGAGCAGCGACGGTGGCGGTGGGCTCTGGCCGATGCCCGGCCCGGTCAGGAATCGCTGCGGTGGGGCGAGGTCGACGGGCCCGAGGGGTACGCCGAGATCCCCCTCGACGGCTCCGCCGGCACACAAACCGATGAACCGCTGGTAGCGATCTGCGCCCACGGCAAGCACGACCAGTGCTGCGCGGTTCGGGGACGCAAGGCCACGGCTCTGATCGCGGAGCGCTACCCGGAGGCGACGTGGGAATGCTCACACCTGGGCGGCGACCGCTTTGCTGCGACAATGATCGTCCTGCCGCACGGGCTCTTCTACGGTCGAGTCGACTTGGCCGAAGACCCGGCCGACATCGTTACCCGCTACACCGAGGGCCGGGTCGAGCCACGCCATCTGCGCGGGCGGAGCAGCTACCCGGCAGAGGTGCAAGTGGCGCAGCATCATGCCCGCGCGCTCCTTGGCGACGATCGCATCGACGCTTTCGCTCCGCTGGATGTCGCCGAAGTAGCAGGACACGTGGAGGTGACGCTGGCGGGTCCGCACGGCCCGATTCAAGTGCACCTTCGGGAGTCCTTCTCCGAACCGATCTTCACGATGTGCCAGGCTCGGACGCCGGGGCCAGTGAGAAAGTGGGACCTCCAGAACGTGTCGGGGGATTCCCGGCCTGGATGTTGATTCGTGTACGCTACTTTTTCTTCAACGGCAGGCCATCCTTTCCGTATTCAACGACGGTATTTTTAATGAATTGTTCGAGAATCCAATCGTAAATGATATTGCAAAGCTCGAGATACTGTTCTGGCGCGTGTTTGGCTCCTGTTGGAAAGTCGCCGTGTGCTATCTCATTTCTTAAGTTGAGCAAGACCCCGAGGCGTCCCTTGAGCTCCTCATCGAGGACTTCGTTAAGGGACTCGAGATAAACTTCACCGAACCGTGACACTAGTGTTTCCATCGCATCTGGTGTCAAATTTGGAGATTTTTTAAAAAACGACCTCGAGAATTGGGATACTTCTCTGTTGGCGTTAGTTTCAATATACCAGGTTATGGCCTCATAGAACAATTTCTCTAGGAAACCGGCGCATCGAATCGCGTAATATCGTCTCAGGTCCTCCTGAAGCTTCGCGTTTTGAAGTAGGTCAATGCCCTCCAGGTGGGTTAGCGTATCGTACCTCGATATTTCTGATTCGAGGCTGCCCTTCAGGGAATATAGGATTCGACGGATATCAGCCATCTGCTGCCCGGTCGAAGGCTTCTATCGCCAGGCGAAGGCGTTGCTTAACGTTCGCTCGGTGCGATGTACTTCCAATTAGCGTCTCTTGAAACTCCTCAGAGCTTCGAAGGTGATCGATTCCCCTTTTGATATCGGCCTGGCTGGGAAAACTTGAGCCTAAATCATGGTGCATCAGAGATGCTAGGATGGAGTCTACGTAAGCCGCATTGATCGCCCCCCTGTTTCGAAGGCCGTCACTTCCATAGAGGGATGAGAGGGCGGCGGTAGCCGCCTCGAACGCGGTCTCCAATTTTCCGATGTCCAGGCCTTGGAGGTGCCGGTGTTTGGAGAGATAACCATTAAGCAAGTTCGACATAGACGGCTTATAGCTGTTGGTTAGGAAGTCAACGCTAGACGGTGGCTCGATACTGGTTTCAACCGCTTCCAGCAAGGCTAGCGAGCGAAGAATTAGCTCGTGGTCCTTTAGGCGACCGCCAGAGTTTCCGATTAGGTTCCGCCACTCGGATTTTCGGTTTAACTCGCGAATCCAATCTACGAGTTTCCCTCGGAATATAGCTACTCTAACTTCTTGGGCATTGAGGGCTACTCCTCCACTATTGAGGCGGCCGAAGAGTCTGTAGACTGCCCGCTTTCCTTGTTCGCCGTTAGGCTCAATGATTACTGCTTGGATAAACGTGTTCCGAAAACGACGTTTGTCTTCATTTGAAAGAGAATCATAGGAGACACCCTCGAACTGATCGACCACATCCTTAAGGACGAAGTCGCGGCCGTTCGCGCGTTTGCCAGATTTGAACTCACTCAACGTGAGAAGGCGCTGCTGCCCGTCTAGAACAAGGTAGCGTTCGTCCTCGTCTTTTACCATGAATATGCTCGGAACGGGCCACCCGAGAAGGATTGATTCAATGAACTTCTCTTTCCGTGGAATGCTCCAGACTGGTCCACGCTGAAAACCATCCAGGCTAGTTCCTGAGGATTCATCAGGGTCAAATCGCGGTATAACGATGTCGCCTTCGTCTAGCCGTCTGACTAGTCCGTCGATATCGAAGTCTGCACCAACGTACTTGAGTGCATCAGTTTCAAATTGGTCCTCGTCGGGGAGATCATCCTCGGATTCCATCCCGAGAATCTGATCTGTCGATGCTGTCTGCACTGGCGTAGTCTCTTCCTGTAGCGCGGGGGCTTCGTTCGCCCAGACTGATGCGAGGAGCTTGAGTCTTCGTCCAAGGCTAGCGGATAGTCTGAAGTAAGAGGGCAACGTCGAGTTCGCAAACGGGGCCAAGAAAGTTTCCGAGATTGGTATTCTGCGGAACGTGGACAGTTACCCCTCTCACGCGTACTCGCCCGACGGATCGCTCTGGTGGCGGCTCGACTTTGAACCTGGGAGCAGGCGCCCATTTGGCGACGAGCAGAAAATTGCGGCATACCTCGCGTCGACCAAGTCTGTGGGAGATGTCTTTACAACCCGGGAACTTCGAGAGCAAATCGGGCGGCGGGGCGAGGCCAACACTGCCGAGCACTTCCAGCGGCGTATTAGGGCATTACGCAGTACGCGAGACGGGTGGAGGATTGCCTCCTTTCAAGACGACAGAACGCTGCCGGCCGAGCACTATAGGGTCGACGAGATTGGTTGGCATCCCGCGATCGGTCCGCGGCCCAAGAACTCTCAAGCAGTATCCGCTAAGACGCGGTCACTGGTTCTGGATCGAGATGGTCGCAGATGTGTCATTTGTGGCGTGGGAGCAGGCGAGCCATATCCGGAGACCGGGTCGCCAGCCGCCATGACTATTGGACACATTGTGCCCCGTGATCGTGGCGGAAGCAGCGATGCGGACAACCTTCAGGTGGAGTGCGCGCACTGCAACGAGACTAAGAGGGCGGAAGGGGCAGGGTCAGAGGACTTTGACATCGTTTGGCCCGCGGTCAAGCGTTTGCCTACTAGCCAAGTTCGTCGAATCTCAGAATGGCTGGCGCAAGGGTATCGGACCCGGGACCGGTTGGATGACGTTTACGATCGCATTCGAATGCTGCCACCAGAGGAAAGGGCTCGCGTCCAGGCCGAGGTGCGTCGACTGCTTGGTAATTAGAGGCGGCCCGGTGTTCCAATAGCTCGGCGACAACATCCCCCGGGTTTGGCTCGCCAACGCTGCGATGGGATTATCGAGCTTGTCTTAGGCAGCGGAGTCCTCTACGCTAGACGGCCCGCCACTGTGGCACGCCCAATGCCACAATATGTATAGGGGGCGGGAGCTAGGGCGGTCAGGTTGCTAAACTTGAGCCCCGTAGATTTCGTCTGTTAATTCCGTGTTCTCGGTGAGTATTGTGTTAGGGGTCCGGTTGAGCGCGGTAATAATGCTGCTCCCCAATGCTTGTGCGACGGGAGGGGGGAAGGCATTTCCGACTTGCCGGTAGGCCGCTGTCTTTCTCCCAGAAAATTTCCAGTCATCGGGAAAGCCCTGAATGGCGGCTGTCATTTCTACGGTAAGCTTAGGTATTCCATCGAGCGGAAAGTCCGGTCCGGGGGCTTCGTCTGCAACCGTGCCACCATTGACACCCAACGAGGCCCAGGCTTGTCGGGCGCGTGTCGGCCCTAAGTCTGGCCCCCCGTGCTTTTTCGATCCACCAACCAACGTTGGTCCAATCGTATTCGCGCGCTTCGCCCATTCCATCGCACCTGGCCATCCGTTGGACGCCATATGTTGGTAGAGCACATCCCCGACAGTTGGCGGTGTACCTACTGGCTCGGGCCAGTGAAAGTGGCCTGCGTCGTTTAGGTTAATGCCGACGAGGACGAAACGCGGCCGCAGCTGGGGGACTCCGTGTTGCGCCGCATGAATGAGTTGCCAGTTAACGACGTATCCAAGATCCTCCAACCGTTCGATAATCTGTCCTCTATAGTCGGAGAACTTCGCACCAGCGAGACCGCGAACATTTTCGAGCAGAACTGCCCGCGGTCTAATGGCTTGTACTAAGTCAAGCGCCACGGGGAACAGATCACGTTCGTCATCCTGTCCAAGCTGCTTGCCAGCTATCGAGAATGGGGGGCACGGCACACCGCCTGCTACGAGGTCTACGCCGAGGAAATCGTCACCGTTGATATCTCTAACATCAGCTTCTATTACATTCCAACGCCGATCAAGGGGTACGTTCGGATTATCCCGATTCAGTCGCAATGTGGCGCACGCATGCGGATCAATTTCGACCACAGCGGCGTGAGCAAAACCGGCTTGTTCCAAACCCAGGGCCTGGCCCCCCGCTCCTGCGCAGATCTCAAGGGCAGTCAGCACGACTCAGAGCCTCCATTGTTGAACAAGCAGCATCACGCCAACGATAGCCCAGATCCGTTGGGCGGGGCTCGCGCGAAGGGCGCCGACACCGGCGCACGGGTTCAGTGGACGATGTCCATGGTTGTTCATGCGTCACTTTCTACAGCTCAGGTACGACAGGCTACGAACGAACCCGCGCCTCCTTAACGATGCTTTGGATCCGAAGCCGGCTCAAGCCGAGTTGGCCACATCCCCCCACCCGTCGAACCCCGACGGGTCGTGCCTGCCCATGTTGGCGTGCTCGAACAGGCCCCATCCCTCGTCGCCGTTGCAGGTCGCGCGCGCCACGTGGTCCACGACGTTGAACGGCAGCATGCCCACCACGTCGGGGGAGGTCATGTCGTAGGTGACGGACTCGCTCCAGTCGCGGCCCATCCAGCGACCGTGTGACCAGGCCGGGTCGCCCACGTAACCAGCGCCCATGCTCAGCGGGACACCGCCCAGGGTCTCGACCTCCAGCAGTAGTGGCTCACCCCGAGGCGTGGTCAGGTGCAGTCGGGCGCGCTCGGGATGTCGGGTGCCGCTGCGGTAGTCGACCTCCAACCGCGGCCAGCCCAGCTGCTCGATCCGCCCGTCGGCGAACACCCGGCTTGCGTGGTTCAGCGTGCGGTGCCCGTCGGGGCTCTCCTGCAGGATCACGACCATCGCGTAGTCGTCGAAACGCAGTGGAATGTAGGTCCACCAGAACCCCTCGCGCGGTTCGGCGGCCCACCGGCCCGGGGGATCGGACTCGCCGCTCGGGCGGATCCCCCACGAGCGGTCGCGGGTGCCCAGCCACACGTCGGGGTCGACGGAGAAGTCACGGCCGTCGACCGAGAGCGTCCCCGACCAGCTGCCCACCTGCGCGAAGCGGCTCGCGTCCAGCATCGCGCGCGTGCCCTCCAGTAGGACGTGCCGGTCCTCGAGTACTGCGTCGAACGACCCCTCCCACGTCATGTCCATCGACAGGTCCGGATGCTCGCAGACAAGACGCAACGACCGCAGCGGGTCGATCACCTCGATCCGGTACCCGCCCACGGTCGTCTCCAGCGACCGCGACCCGAGGGCGTCGGAGAACCGCACCGATCGCTGTGTGTCGCCGTGGCGCACCGTCGCGAACGCGTCCACCACGCCGAGGTTGGGGTACACCCCGAACCCGGTCACCAGGAACACCTCGCCGGTGCGGTCGTGCGCGTTGAAGTAGTAGCGGTCGTAGAAGTTCCGATCGCTCGTGCCCACCTGCGCCATCGGCAGCGGCGTCTGGTGGACGGGGAACTCGTCGAGCGGGGTGGGTTTCACGTGGATCCTCGGGCAGTAGACGAACGCTGGCGGGGTGGGGGAGAGGCTGGTGGGTGCGGGTCCGGCGGGCGAGGTCAGTCGGCGATGAGTTGCGCCAGCTTGGTGTGGTGCAGGACGTACTCGTCCGGGTGGGGTGGTGGTTCCTGTTCACCGAAGTGGATACGACGACGAGTGATCCGCGAGAGGATCACGGCCTGCCGCAGCCCGGCGTACACGTAGTAGAACGGCAGATCCCGGACCGTCGAACCCGTCAGCTGTTCGTACTGTTCGATGACCTCGCGGTGCTTGAACAAGTCCGGAATCCCGGGGAAGTCAAAGGCCACCGCGAGTTCCTGGAACACGTCGTGGAAGTACAGGAACCACCCCAGATCCACCTCGGGCGGCGCGATGGTCGCCATCTCCCAGTCCAGGACGGCGGTCGGTCGCGTCCCCTCGTAGAGAATGTTGCCGATCCGCGCGTCGCCCCAACTGAGGGCGTCCGGGCTGGTCTCGTCGGGCCAGTGGGCCTCGATCCAGTCGAAGGCTCGGTCGATGACGGGGATCGTCAACCCGTCCTCGCGGGTTGTCCACTCGTAATAGGCCCGCTGTTCGTCCACGTGGGCGCGCAGCGCACTCATGCCGGGCGCGGGAGCGAGCGAGGACACCAGTTCGGCGGGCGCCGGGATCTGGTGGATCGCGGCCAACACTGCGATGGACTCCCGCTGCAGCTGGCGTCGCTGTTCGGGGTCCATCTCCAGGAGCCAGCCGTCGAAGACGTACGGGGGGTTGTCGACCGGCGCCCGCCCGGTGGCCCGGTCCATCACCAGGAACGGCGTGCCGAGAACGGCCGGGTCCTGCTCCAGCCAGCGGACGCGCGGGACCGGCAGGTCGGTGTTCTCGCGGACCACCCACATCACGTCGAACTGTGTCTGCAGGTCGTAGACGGGGAACACAGGAAACGCGTCGTCCTGTGGGCACATCCGTGCCACCAACTGCGCGGACCGGCGCTCGGCCGAACCGGCCGGGGTCCAGGCGGCGCCGAAGAGCACCGAGATGTTGGACATCCCCGAACTCTCCGGCCTGCTCACCGCCGACACCTCGACCCCGGCGTCGGAGTCCACCTCGTCCCGGCCGGCCAACCAGAGGGTCAGGCGCTCGCGGAACTCATCGAGGTCGGCCTCGCCGGAGGTGATTCGTTGGTTGAGCGGTTCATCTGAACGCGTCGGTGTGGAAGTGGACTCGGTGGACGTCGCCGGCGTCGCGTGGTCAGTCATGTGGTCGGGACCCTTCGTGCGGACCTGCCGCGCGGGCGATACCCGCACTCGGCCCAGTGTGACCCACGGCACATAGAGAGAAACTCGAAACGCGCAACCCCGGGGCCGTTCCCGGCGGAGGGGACGCGCCCGTCGTCGTCGTCATATTCAGGCGTAGAGACGGGCCGCCCTGCGCCACCACCCCGGGGGTGGGGCGGGGCGGACAGGGGATCGGTGATCCGTCACCGAACGGCTCGCGTCGGTAGCCTCGGAGCGCGGGTCGTGCCGGCTCGAACTCCCAGAAGTGAACGCAGAAAAAGGTGTGCAGTTGTCGATCCCCTTGAGCATCCTCGACCTGGTCTCCATCTCCGACGGCTCGACCGCCCGGGAGGGCATCGCCGCCTCGATGGAGTCCGCGCGCCTCGCCGACCGGCTCGGGTACCACCGGCTCTGGTTTGCCGAGCACCACAACACCCCCAACCTCGCGTCCAGCGCCACGGCACTGTTGATCTCGCAGGCGGCCTCGGTGACGGAGAACATCCGCGTGGGCTCCGGCGGCGTGATGCTGCCCAACCACGCCCCGCTCATGGTGGCCGAGCAGTACGGCACGCTCGCTAACCTCCACGGCGACCGCATCGACCTGGGCCTGGGCCGCGCCCCCGGAACCGACGGGATGACCGCCCAGGCACTGAGCCGGTCGTCGGCCGAGCCGCAGGCCTTCGCCCAGCACATCTACGACCTGCAGGCGTGGTTCGGCGAGACCGGTACCGCGCACAGCACCCCGATCCTCTCGTCGGTCTCACAGGGCATGGAGGTGCCGATCTGGGTGCTCGGGTCCACCGTGAACGGCGCCTCGATCGCCGGTCAGTTGGGGCTGCCGTTCTCGCTGGCCTCGCACTTCGCGCCCGACCAGATCGACGACGCCATCCGCGTCTACCGGGAGTCCTTCAGCACCGAGGCGCCCACCGCGCGCATCGACACGCCCCAGGTGATGGCCGGGATCAACGTGATCGTCGCCGACACTGACGCTGAGGCGCAGCGACAGTTCACGACCCTTCAGCAGATGTTCCTCGACCTGCGGGCGGGGCGGCGGCGCAAGATCCAGCCGCCCGTCGACCCGGAGCAGTTCGCCGGCAGCTCGCCCGGGATGCTCGAGATCAGCGCGGTGGGATCGCCGGAGACCGTCAAGGCGCAGCTGGACGAGTTCGTCGAGCGCACCGGCGCCGACGAGTTGATCACCGTGACCTACGCGTTCGACCCGGCGGTGCGGAACCGGTCGATCGAGCTGCTGGCCGAGCTGTGGTTCTGAAACTGGATTGGTCCTGAGTCCGGTGGGGACTGCGCCGCGGCGCTGGTAGAACGAGGCATGGCCATCGACGCATTTGAACCCCACCCCCTCGTCCGCCTGCTCGGCATGCCTTCGGCGGAGTTCACCGCGAACGCCCTCGTCCGGGCGGTCGAAGAGCTGGGACTGGAGCAGGTGAACCTGCGCTACGTCGGCGGCGACGGCCGTCTGAAGACCCTGGCCTTCCCCATCAACTCCCGCCAGCACCTCCACGAGGTTCTGACGCGAGGAGAGCGCGTGGACGGCTCGAGCGTATTCCCCGGGACCGACACCGACGCCAGTGACGTCTACATCGTCCCGCGCCACCGCACCGCCTTCCTCAACCCCTTCGGCGAGCGGACCTCGCTCGACGTGCTGTGTTCCTTCTACCGCGAGGACGGCACGCCGCTGCCGTACGCGCGCGAGCAGGTCGTGCGCCGCGCCGCCGAGGTGCTGACGCAGGAGACCGGCATGACGCTCGAGGCCTTCGGCGAGCTGGAGTACTACCTCGTCAATCAGCCAGAGGCGCTCTTCCCCGTGGAGGAGGAGCGCGGGTACCAGGAGTCGGGCCCCTTCTCCAAGCACGAGCGGGTCCGCGAGCAGGTGCTGGGTCACCTCTCCTCCACGGGGGTGCCGCTGAAGTACGCCCACGGCGAGGTCGGCAACATCCTCGAAGATGACCGTCAGCTGGTCCAGCACGAGATCGAGCTCCAGCCCGTGCCCCTGGAGCAGGCTGCCGACAACCTCGTCCTGGCCAAATGGGTGGTGCGCGAGGTCGCCTACGCCCACGGCCTCGAGGCGACCTTCGCGCCACTGGTGAGCGGCGAGGGCGCAGGCAACGGACTGCACATCCACAGCCGGCTCGTGCGGAACGGCACCAACACCGTCGTCACCAAGCAGGGGATCAACGACACCGGGCGACGATTGATCGCCGGCTACCTCTCGGCGGCCAGGGCGCTGGCCGCGTTCGGCAACACGGTCCCCACGTCCTACCTGCGGTTCACCGCCGGCGACGAGTCACCCGAGGACATCTGCTGGGGCGAGAAGGACCGCACCGGTCTGGTGCGGGTCCCACTGGCCTGGGGCGGCGACGTGCTGGCCGACATGGTGGCCCACGCCAATCCCGGAAGCACCGAGCCCGTCCCCGAACCGGCCACGGACCCCCAGACCATCGAGTTGCGACTCGGCGACGGCTCGGCCGACGCGCACCTGCTCCTGGCCGGCATGGCGGTCGCGGCGACGCGCGGCCTGAACGACCCCGGGAGCCTGGAGCAGGCCGAGCACCTGAAGGCGGACTACAACGACGACTTCGAGCAGCTGCCCTCCTCGTGTACCGAGGCGGCCGACGTCCTCGAGGCCGAGCGTGGGGTGTTCGAAGCCGACGGCGTGTTCCCCGAGCAGCTCATCGACGCCGTGCTCGCGGGCCTGCGCGAGGCCGACGACAACACGCCGGGCGGGGAGGGTGCTGACGACGAGACCGCGCGGGAGGAGCTCATCCGCCGTCACTGGCACGTGGGGTGAGTCCCGCCGTGACGCGGCTGGACTCGGCTAGTGGCCCGGCGGGCGATGAAAGGACGTGGTGACGACGCCTTCTGTATGGCGGTACGACGCAGTGTGTCTGAACCGTCGACTATCCTCGAAGCCATGGAAGGTGACGGGACGACGAGGGCTCAGCGTACTCAGCGACGCGTCCGCGCGATTCGGTCTATTCGCCGCACTTCAGAATTGGAAGGGGCCACTAGCACGAGCGCCACGCGAGCTGACCAGCTCGCATATGCGCGTGGCACCATCAGTGCCTCCGAGCTGGGGGATCGCGTCCGCCGCCGGTACAACATCTCCTAGCCGAGTGCCGCACCCGTGGGATTCAGGGAGCCATGAACGGAATTGGTCCGGGTATTTCATTCCCGGTACTACAGTGCTCAGGAACAAGCTGAATATCTCCGTTGTTGGTGATCTCCGAGACGCGGAGAACGATCTTGTCGAAGCGCGGCTCATCGAGCTCCGAGAAGTCCCAGAGCTCTTGGGTGAGCGAACGTACGACCTGGCGTTCTTCCAGGCGATCCACCGCCACTTGTTTCAGGATGTCTACGCCTGGGCGGGCGATCTACGAACTGTGGGCATCGAGAAAGGTCGCGAGTCGTTCTGTCCGCCACTCGATATCCCACGGCCGATGGCATACGTGGCCCGGAGAGTATGGGAGTCGAACCGACTGGCGGGCATCCCGCCAGAGAATCTTCTCCGGGAAATTGCCCACTTATACGACTACGTCAACTTTGCGCATCCGTTCCGTGAAGGGAATGGACGCGCAACGCGTGAGTTCTTCGATCTACTGCTGTCCGAGACTGGCGTCGGGTTGGACTGGCAGCGAACTGATTCGGTTGAACTGCACAATGCGTGCCATGTAGCGAGATCCGCGGGTGACCTCGCACCGATGGAGAACATGTTCGCGAGGATCATCGATTCAGATCCCGCCTACGAATACTGATTCTCTTCTGGAAGCGCAGCAAGAAACCTATCGCTGAACCACCCCGGCGCGAGACGGGCGAACTCCGCGGGCTCTAGTCGACCTGCCCCCGCGGGCACCCGGCCGAGCACCGGGACCCCGGTCAGTCGGGGCAGATCCTCCAGGTTGAGGCGCTCGGCGAGATCCGGTTCGTACGGCCACGAGCCGATCACGATCCCGGCACACCGGAGTCCCGCTGACTCGATCGCGCGGACCGCGAGCTCGGTCTCGGACAGTGTGCCCAGTCCCGCGCGGGCCACCACGACCACCGGGGCGGCGAGTGACCGGGCGAGGTCGAGCACCGTGAGGTCGGTGCCCAGGCGCACGAGCACGCCACCGGCGCCCTCGATCAGGTCGAGGCGGCCGGTCGGGGTGGCGGGCTCCTCAGCAGATGCGGAGGCTTCGGAGGAACCGGCGTCGGCGCCGCCGA
>NZ_JAALEE010000266.1:0-1427 GCF_014145265.1 Dietzia sp. CW19
GCCTGCCTGGTCCGCCCGGCCGCCGACGGGGGCCGTGTGTTCCTGTCGGCGGATTCCGGGTCCCCGGTCGCGCAGGCCCTGGTGCGGTGGGACCCCCAGGGGTGGGCCGAACGCGAACTCGCGGACCGCGCCGAGGTGGGGTTCCCGCCCGCCGTCCACATGATGGCGGTGGACGGCCCGGCCTCCGCGCTGGCCGAGATCCTCGACGAGCTCCGGATCCCGGACGAGGTGGAGGTGCTCGGGCCCGTCGACCTCCCCCCGGGGGAGGAGTTGCCCGGACACGACGGCGTGGAGGACCCCGAGCGGGTGTTGCTCCGCGTCCCGCCACCGCTGCTCGGAGCGGTCTCCACCGAACTACGGGCGGTCGTGGTGGCGCGGTCGGGACGGCGGAACGCCGACCCCGTCCGGGTCCGGCTCGACCCGGTACACATCGGCTGACCGGCCCGTGCGGTGGGTTGCCCGGAGACCACCTAGAATGGGCGTTTCCCGTATCCCCGTCCGCGAGGAGTTCAGATACGCATGGCCGTCCATCCCGTCCGGCTCTTCGGTGATCCCGTCCTGAGGACCCCGACCGATCCCGTCACCTCGTTCGACGACAGGTTGGCGCGCATCGTGGCCGACCTCATGGACACGGTCCGCCACGAGGACGGAGCCGGGTTGGCCGCTCCCCAGATCGGCGTGTCCACCCGGGTGTTCGTCTACACCTGTGGAGGCCGCGAGGGCCACCTCGTCAACCCGGAGTGGGAACCGATGGGAGACGAGAGGACTCACGTCAACGAGGGGTGCCTGTCGATCCCCGGGGTCTCCGAACCCACCGAACGCTACGCGCGTGTCGTGGCGCGCGGCGTCGACGTGCACGGAGAGCCGGTGCGTCTCGAGGCCGAGGGGATCCTCGCGCGCGCCGTGCAGCACGAGACCGACCACCTCGACGGGATCCTGTTCCTCCAGCGCCTCACCCCGGACCGGCGGCGCTCGGCGATGGCCGGGATACGGTCGTCCGGATGGTTCGGTAGCGACGCCATCAGCGCCGGGGTCGTCTACGACCGACTCGCCGACGCGATGGCGGTGAGGTGACGGTGCGACTCGTCTTCGCCGGCACACCGCAGGCGGCCGTCCCCTCGCTCGAGGCCCTGCTGACCTCAGGCCGACACGACGTGGTGGCGGTGGTCTCCCGTCCCGATGCCCGGACCGGTCGCGGCCGGAGCCTGTCCCGCAGTCCCGTGGCCGCGGCTGCCGACGCCGCGGGGATCGAGGTCCTCACGCCGCCGAACGCCCGCGACCCGCAGTTCGCCGAGCGCCTCCGTGACCTCGCACCCGACGCGGTGCCGGTGGTGGCCTACGGGCACCTGGTGCCGCGACCCGTCCTGGACATCCCCGCACACGGCTGGGTGAACCTCCACTTCTCGCTGCTGCCGGCGTGGCGGGGA
>NZ_JAALEE010000267.1:0-6268 GCF_014145265.1 Dietzia sp. CW19
CTGGCGCACCCGGTCGCTGAGCGGGCAGTCCGCGCGGTACGCGGTTCCGGGGCTGGTGCTGAGCTACTCGCGACTCGTCGCACGCGACGCGGACGAGTTCGCCGCGCGGCTGCGGCAGGTGATCGACGACAGGTGATCGACGACAGGTGATCGGCGGCGCCGGATCGGCGGCAGGTGCGCCGGGGCGGTCCGCCTCAGCGGGTGCGGGCCGAGGAGTGCGGCCTTACAGTGGCCGCGAGGTTCGTACCGAGCTCAGAGGAGACGCACGATGGGCACATCATTCTGGCGACGCACGACGATCGATCCCCCGGTGGCGGAGTTCCCCGAGGGTGAGCACGTGGACATCGTGGTGGTGGGGGCGGGTTTCACCGGCCTGATCACCGCCCTGATCGCGGCCGCACGGGGCAGCTCCGTGGTGGTGCTGGAGGCCCACACCGTGGGCGCCGGCGCCAGCGGTTCGACCACGGCCAAGGTCTCGGTCCTGCAGGGGACCCGGTTGTCGACCATCCGCTCGCACCACGGTCTCGAGACCGCCCGCGCCTACGCGGAGGCCAACCAGTACGGCCTGGACTGGTGGGCGGAGTTCTGCGGGTCCCACGGGGTGGACGTGCAGCGACCCCGGGCGGTCACCTTCTCGCGCAGCCTCAAGGGGACCAGCACTCTGCGCTCGGAGAAGCGCACGCTCGACGCCCTCGGACTGCCCGCCCGGTGGTACGACCGGATCGACGTGCCGTTCCCCGCCCGGGCCGCCGTGGAACTGCCCGATCAGATGCAGCTCGACCCCGTCGAGGCGCTCGCGGCTCTGGTCCGCGCCACGACGGCGCTCGGTGTCCGGATCGTCGAGCACTCCCGTGTCACCGGACTGGACGTGCGGGGGCAGGACGGCGACGCCCACGTGGAGGTGCGCAGTGACGGCGGCACCTGCTCGGCGCGGGACGTCGTCCTGGCCACCGCGTCCCCGGCCCTGGACCGTGGCCCCACCGCGGCGTCGATGGAGGCCGAGCGGTCCTACCTGTGCGCGTTCGAGTACCCCGGCGGGCTGCCGGAGGGGATGTACGGCTCGGTCGAGAGCCCGGTCCGCTCCCTTCGGACCGTGCCCGTGGGGGACCGCGAGGTCCTGCTGGTGGGCGGAAACGGCCACCGCACCGGAACGGCCGCGGGCACCGACTCCAAGATCGACTCACTGCGCGAGTACGCCGCCAAGCACTTCCCCGGGGCCGAGTTCACCCACGGCTGGTCCGCGCAGGACTTCCACCCGGTCACGCTGGTGCCCAAGTCCGGCCCCATGCCGTGGGGGAAGGGTCGGGTGCACTTCGCCGGCGGGTACAGCAAGTGGGGACTGACGGGCGCGCCGGCGGCGGCGGGCATCATGGTGGACCGGCTCAGCGGGCGTGAGCCCCGGGTCTCCTTCGGCAAGCCCTCGGTCACGGGCGTCCTGCGTACCGCGGTCTCGCTGTACGCGGACCTCCCGGTGCAGCTCGCGGCCACCGCCGCTCAGGCGACGGTGCGTCGGCCCCGGCCGACCCTCCGGCCGATCGGCGAGGCGACCGGGGACGACGGCCGGACCTGCAGGGTGGGGCTCCTGTGCCCGCACATGGGCGCCGCGCTGAGTTGGAACGAGGCGGAGCGGTCGTGGGACTGCCCGTGGCACGGGTCGCGGTTCTCTGCGTGTGGCGAACTCCTCGAGGGTCCGGCGACCCGGGACCTCAAGCGCTACGACGAGGTCTGACCCGGCCCCCGATTGGACGGTCGTCCAATTCTCCGGGAGCTCCCACGACCACCCGGGACAGAGGAACGCCCCGGCCCGACCCGTGACGGGTCGAGCCGGGGCGCGGCCGGGTTACCGGCCCTGTCGTGCCTGTCAGGCCGGGGGCATCATGACCCCGTCGATGGCGTGGATGACGCCGTTGGTGGCGGGCACGTCGGTCTGGATGACGGTGATGCGGTTGCCCGCTCCGTCCACCAGCATGACGGTCTCGCCCTCCACCTCGACGGTGAACTCGCCGCCCTGGAGGGTCTCGACGGTCTCGCCGTCCATCCCCATGACGTCCTCGGCCATGACGTCGCCCTCGATCACGTGGAACTGCAGGATCTGGGCCAGGTCACCGGTCGGATCGGCGAGGAGCTCGTCGAGCTGGCCGTCAGGCAGCGCCGCGAAGGCCTCGTCGGTCGGAGCGAACACCGTGAAGGGGCCGGGACCCTCGAGGGTCTCCACCAGGCCCGCGGCCTCGAGCGCCTGCGTGAGGGTGGTGAAGTTCCCCGCGGCCATCGCGGTCTCGACGATGTTGCCGGTGGCCGCCGACTCCTCCGTCATCTCCTCCTCGGTCGTCTCCTCGGTGGTCATCTCCGTGGTCATGGTGGTCTCTTCAGTGGTGGTGGCGTCGTCGGCCGTGTCGTCCGTGCCGCACGCCCCCATGAACACTGCGAGTCCGATAGCTCCCGTTACTGCGATCGTCCGCTTCATGAGCAACCTTTCGTCTTGGGTCGGGGGTAACCCCAGTGTGGGGGGATGTCCGCGACAGATGTAACCGGTGAGACGGAATCGTTGTAGTGCCGTTAACCTCGGCGACGCATCCCCGATCCCCAACGGAGCGACTCGTCAGGGCGCGCGACCGACGGGCGCCGTGACACGCTGAGGTCGTGAAGACCCCGGTACCTGACTATCTGCTCGAGATCCGCGACCTGTGCTCGACGGGCGCGGACGGGCACCTCGCCGATTACATCCCCGAACTCGCGGCCGTCGACCCGGACCGGTTCGCCGTGGCTGCCTGCACGATGGACGGCGTCGTCTACACCGCCGGCGACGCGGACGCCGAGTTCACCATCCAGTCGATGAGCAAACCGTTCGCCTACGCGCTGGCACTGCGCGACCGCGGGATCGAGGCGGTCCTGGAGAAGGTGGCCGTGGAGCCGTCCGGGGACGCGTTCAACCAGATCTCCCTGGAGAGGATCAGCGGCAGGCCCCGGAATCCCATGATCAACATCGGAGCCATCACCACCCACACCCTGGTCGGGCCGGTCGGCGCCACCGAGGACGAGCGTGACGAGGCACTGGCCGCCGGGCTGTCCTCGTTCGCCGGTCGGCGCCTGGAGGTGGACGCGGCCGTCATGAACTCCGAGCTGCGCACCGCGTTCCGGAACCGGGCGATGGCCAACCTGGTCCGGGCCAGCGGGATCATCGAGGACGACCCCGACGAGGCCGTGCGCGGCTACACCCGCCAGTGCGCCTACCGGGTGACCGTCCGCGACCTGGCGGTGATGGCCGTGACCCTGGCGACCGGCGGGATCAACCCCGTCACCCGCGAGCGCGTCGTCTCCGCGCCGGTGGCACGGCAGGTGCTGGCGGTCATGGCCACCTGCGGGATGTACGACGCGGCCGGCGACTGGATGTCCACCGTCGGGATCCCCGCCAAGAGCGGGGTGTCCGGCGGGATCTTCGGTGCCCTGCCCGGCCAGGTGGGCCTCGGTGTCTTCTCCCCGCGGCTCGACGACCACGGACACAGCGTCGAGGGGGTCCGGACGTTCGAGCGGCTCTCGCGCGACCTGGAACTCCACCTGATGAACACCACGGTGACCGAGGTCGAGGCCGTCCGTTCGGTGCGGTTCGACGAGATCACCGGCAGGCGCACGTTCCGCCTCCAGGGGCCGATGACGTTCGCGAGCGCCGAACAGGTGTTGCGTCGGCTGGCCGAGATCCCACCTGGTGACGGCGAGGTGACCCTCGACCTGAGCCGCGTCTCCTCGGTCAACGCGAGCGCGCGTCGCATGTTGCTCGAGTCCATGCGGCGGCTGTCGCTGGACGGGCACCCGGTGGGGCTCGCGGATCCCGGCCGCCGTCTCCCCGACCCGGACCTCGGCGACGGGTCCCGACCGGTCACCCGGCGGGCGGCCCGCTGACGCCTCGTCGGCCGGGGTTCACGCGCCGACGCCTGCGTCGGACAGCGCGATGCGCACGGTGTCCGGGGCTGTCCTCATGGAGTACTCGAACGCTGCCACCCGGCGGGTGCTGCTCATGAAGTGGGCACCCAGCCCCGCGAGATCGACGGCCGTCGGAAGGATCGGGACCACCGTGGTGCCCCGCGCGCGGACGACCGCGATCTCGGCGGCCAGTTGCGCGGACATCGGTCGTCGGATCAGGCGGTGTTCGAGCCGGCCGCCGGGTCCGGGCACACGGACGCCGGGAGCCGACGCCATGGGAGCGATCACGTAGATGAGGTCCGCGTCCTCGGGCGAGAGCAGATCCACGGAGGCGGTCGACCCCATTCCGCCGTCGACGAAGATGCGGTCGCCGATGGGGACCGGGGTCATCCACCCGGGGGTCGACCAGGACGCGCGCAGCGCCTCGCCGACGGTCGCGATCGGCGAACCCGGTGCGCCGAACACGACCCGCTCACCGGCGCGGATGTCGTAGGCGACCATCCGGGCGGCAGGGTGGGGCAACCAGGAGCCCACCTCGAACCCCTCGGCCAACCGCTGCAGCCATCCCATGTCGCCTCGACCGCTGGGGGCGATCCCGGCGTAGGCGGCCAGGCCGGAGTGCGTGCGCAGCAGTCCGGGATTGAGCAGGGGTGGCCGGGGCAGCGGCGGCCTGCCGGGCGGGGTGGACGCGATGTGCTCGCGGAGCCTGGGGTCCCGGGCCCGTCCGCGCTGCATGTCCACCAACTCGTCGACCCCGACGCCGCCGCCCACCATGGTCACCAACTCGGCCCCCGCCGAGGTGCCCAGCAGAACGTCGGCGTCGCGGGGATCGAATCCGGTCTGCTCGGCGAGGGCGTGCATGGCCGCGATCGTCCAGGCGCCCCCGATGGTGCCACCGCATCCGAGGACGAGGGCGGTTCGGGTCATTCGAGGCCTCCTGAGGTGGCAGGGCACCGGGATCGGTGGGTGCGGTGGTGAGGGACCTCAGTCCCGGGGGTCGAGCACGAAGACGGGGATCGTCCGCTCGGTCTTCTCCTGGTAGTCGCGGTAGTCGGGGTACACCGCGACCGCCCGATCCCACCACAAGTCGCGTTCCGCACCGGTCACCTCGCGGGCGAGGAAGTCACCGACCCGGTCCTTGTCCCGCACCTCAACGTGCGGGTGGGCCTTGATGTTCCAGTACCAGACCGGATGGGTGGGTGCGCCGCCCAGGGAGGCGACGGCGGCGTAGGAACCGTCGTGCTCGACCCGCATCAGGGGAGTCTTGCGCAGCTTCCCCGACTTCTTGCCCACCGTGGTCACGATGACCACCGGCATGCCCGACAGCTCGGAGCCCGATGCCCCGTTGCTCTTCTCGTACTGCTCGACCTGATCCCGCACCCACGTGCTGGGGCTGGGCTCGTACTCGCCGGACAACGGCATGATGGCCTCTCTCGTCAGTGCGATCCCGCTCGGTGGGTCGTCACCGAGGCGACATTACGCCCGACCCGGCGAGGGGCTCGGTGAACCTCCGGAGCGCCGCGATCACCGCGAGGTAGCGGGCGGACTGCACCGCGTCGAACCCGTGCTGCGCGCCGGGGAGTTCGGCGTAGACCACGGGGTTCGACGACCCGCCCCGCAGGTGCCGCACCAGCCTGCGCGAACCCTTGACCGGGGTGTACATGTCGTCGGTCCCGTGGATGATCGCGATCGGGGGCGCGCCCTCCGCCGGGTGGCGGACCGGGTCGGAGAGGTCCTTGGTCGCCGCGCCCAGACGGCCGTAGTAGCCGTAGAGCCCGATCGCACCCGCCAGGGAGGTGTCCAGGTCCTCGAAGCCGGGTTGGAATCTCGGGTCGCCGGCGGTCAGAGCGGTCATCATGGCGATGTGCGCGCCGGCCGAGCTGCCCGCCACCACGATCGGGGCGTCCGCCGGGATACCGTGCGCGGGGCCCTCCGTGCGGATCCAGCGGATCAGCCTCTTGACGTCCACCAGGTGCTGGGGGAAGCCCGCCTCCGGCGTGGACGAGAGGTGGTAGGTGGTGCTGATCGCGGCCCAGCCGCGGAGCGCGTGGTCGAAGAGCATCGCCCGCGACTCCCGGCTCGGCCCGCCCGCGCGGAAGTGCCCGCCGTGGATGTGGATCACCACCCCGCGAATGCTCTCGGTCCCTCTCCCCGTGTAGAGATCGAACCGGGTCGCGCGAGCGTCGGGTCCGTAGGCGAGGCGGGTGCGGGCCTCGACGTCGCGAGGCCGGAGGGGCCACGGCTGGAGGAGCACCTTCTGCCACGGCGTGCGGCGGCGGGCGGCGGACTTCGTCGTCGTCATCCTCCCGGCGGCTCCCTGTCCGGTCCGCTCGACGGGCGCCGTCCCGCT
>NZ_JAALEE010000268.1:0-15832 GCF_014145265.1 Dietzia sp. CW19
CGCCCCCGAGCCGGCCCCGGTTCCCGGTGGCGGAGGCGACGGGGGAGGCACGGGAGGCGGCGGCGACGCCGGAGACGGCGGGGCCTGACCCGGATACGGTGCACTAGGGTGTGGTCGTGCAGAGCAACGGCCACCTCTCCCCGCTGCCGCTCGACAGGGACCTGCGATCGCTCGGCCCCCGGGACCGGGTGCGACCCGGGGACGGGGCCGCCAGGACGGTGCTGGACGCGTGGGGCGGACCGGTCGGTGAGCACGCGGTCGTAGGACGGCAGCGGTTCTGGACGCCGCTGCGCGTGATCATGATGTTCGCGGTGCTCTTCCTGGCGCTCGGGTTCTTCTCCAAGGCAGCCTGCCTGGTCACCACCAGCCCCACCGACGGCTCCGCGCCGGGGCTCAACTGGACCGGCCAGCAGTACTACAAGGCCTGCTACGCCGACCCGCTCCCGCTCTACGCGGTGCAGGGTCTGGACTCCGGTGAGCTGCCGTACCGGTACATGTGGGTAGGCGACGACGGCGGTGCCCGCTACATGGAGTACCCGGTGGTGTCCGGGATGTTCCAGTACGTCACCGCCCAGGCGGCCCAGGCCTGGCACGCGGTGGCCCCCGGCGGTCCCATCGAGGTGGTCAAGTACTTCGTCCTCGGCTGCGTGATCCTGGCGTTCCTCTGGATGGTCGCCGTGTGGGCCACCTACCTGTCGGCCGGGCGCCGGCCGTGGGACACGCTGCTCATGGCCGCCAGTCCGCTCATCATCTTCCAGGCCTTCACCAACTACGACCTGATGGCGGTGGCGTTCGCGTCCGTGGCGCTCCTGCTGTGGGCGCGCAGCAGGCCGGTCTGGGCGGGGGTCGTCCTGGGGATCGGCGTGGCGGCCAAGCTGTACCCGCTGTTCCTCTTCGGCGCCCTGCTGGTGGTGGCCATCCGCCGCAGGCGCTTCGTGGACCTGGGCAAGGCGGCCGTGGCGGCGGTGGCGGCCTGGTTGGCGGTCAACCTGCCGATCATGATCCCGTTCCCGGAGGGCTGGCGGGAGTTCTTCCGGCTCAACTCGGACCGCCCCGCCAACCCGGAGAGCATCTACGCCGTCATGCAGACCCTGACGGGCTGGCAGGGCTTCGACGCCGGGCGCGCCGCGGGCGAGGCCCCGGCCACGCTCAACACGGTGTCCCTGGTCCTGTTCGCCCTCGGCTGCGTGGCCGTGCTGGTCATCGGACTCACCGCCGCGACCACCCCGCGGATCGCGCAGCTGGCGTTCCTCATCGTGGCGGTGTTCCTGCTCACCAACAAGGTGTGGAGCCCGCAGTACTCACTGTGGCTGGTCCCGCTGGCGGTGCTCGCGGTGCCGCGGGCCAGGCTGCTGGTGCCGTGGATGGTCTTCGACGCCCTGCTGTGGGTGGCGCACATGTCGTACTTCCACGGGGTGGCCAACAAGGGCATCGGGCCCGAGACGTTCCATCCGCTCGTCCTGGTGCGCGACCTGATGGTCGTGGCCATCTGTGTGGTGGTGATCCGCGAGATCTACCGGCCGCACCTGGACCTGGTCCGGATGGCGCACCAGGGCACACCCGAGGGGCCGGACCCCCTGGCCGGGGTGCTCGCGGACCCCGGCGAACCGCTGGTCGGACCGACGGTCCAGGAGAACGACGACCGTGACGACGACCGTGACGACGACCATGACGACGACCATGACGACGACGAGGCCCGCGGGGTCCGACACACGGGGGGCACCACCGGATGAGCACCAGTGCGATGATCTGGATGTTCGTGTGCATCCTCGTCGGATTCGTCTGCATGGTCACCGCCGCCGGCGGGCACCGCGCGGGGTGGCGCCAGCCCGTGTGGATCTCCTGGACCGTGGCGGCGTTCCTGTTCCTCACCGTGGTACCCGTGGTCCTGGCGCTGACGATCGGCCTGCGGCACGGCTGAGGCGGCTCGAGCGGGGTGAGGGGATTTCGTGGGCGGTCCTCAAGCGGGGTAGCCTTAGCGGGTTGCTGACGCAACGACCCTCCTGCCACGGAGATTCCGTGGCCGAATCTGTAGTCCACAGGAGGTGATGAGGTCCCATGCGTCAATACGAAGTGATGGTCATCCTCGATCCGAGTCTCGACGAGCGCACCGTGGCGCCGTCGCTGGACACGTTCCTCAACGTGATCCGGCAAGAGGGCGGTTCGGTCGACAAGGTCGATGTCTGGGGAAAGCGCCGCTTTGCCTACGAGATCAACAAGCAGACCGAGGGCATCTACGCCGTCGTGCAGATCAAGTCCGAGCCGGACGCGGTCAAGGAGCTGGATCGTCAGCTCGGTCTGAACGAGAACGTGCTCCGCACCAAGGTGCTCCGCGCCGACAAGTGACCCGGGTTCTCCGGCCCGCCCGCTAATCTGGGCGTGGTCGGTCGAGCTCCGATCACCACCACCTGAGCGTCAACACGGAGGACAAGCGCATGGCACAGGGCGACACCCCCATCACCGTGGTCGGGAACATCGTCGCGGACCCCGAGCTGCGGTTCACACCGTCGGGTGCCGCGGTGGCGAACTTCCGGATCGCCTCGACGCCGCGCCGCTTCAACTCCCAGACCAACCAGTGGGAGGACGGCGAAGGCCTGTTCCTCACCTGCAACGTGTGGCGCCAGGCCGCCGAGAACGTGGCGGAGTCCCTGCAGAAGGGGATGCGCGTCGTCGTCACCGGTCGCCTGCGCCAACGGTCGTACGAAACCCGTGAGGGCGAGAAGCGCACGGTGTACGAGGTGGAGGTCGACGAGGTCGGCCCGTCGCTCAAGTACGCCACGGCCAAGGTCACCCGCACCAACCGCGAGGGCGGCGGGGGCGGCTTCCAGGGTGGTGGCCAGCAGGGCGGCGGTCAGCAGGGCGGCGGATTCCAGTCCGGCGGCCAGCCGCAGGGCGGCTTCGGTGGCGGCCAGGGCGGCGGCCAGCAGAACGACGATCCGTGGGGCAGCGCTCCCCGGGCCGGCGGTTCCGGTGGCTTCGGCGGCATGGACGACGAGCCCCCGTTCTGATCCCAGGGTCTTTTCCCCGGGGCGCGCGATGCGCCCCACCCCATAAGCATGAGACATGACCTCGCGAGAGTCCGGCCCCGGTCGGCTCGTCGGAGGAAAGAAAGGTAGACGGATCATGAAGCTGATCCTCACCGCCGACGTCGACAAGCTCGGTGCGCCGGGCGACATCGTCGAGGTCAAGGGCGGATACGGCCGTAACTTCCTGCTCCCGCGTGGGCTGGCCATCGTGGCCACCCCGGGCGCCGAGCGCCAGATCGAGTCGATCAAGCGGGTCCAGGAGGCCCGTGAGGTGCGCGACTCGGACCACGCCAACGAGCTCAAGCAGAAGCTCGAGTCGCTCGCCGACGTCAAGGTCGCGGTCAAGACCTCCGACACCGGCAAGCTGTTCGGCTCGGTCACCGCGGGCGATGTCGCCTCCGCGATCAAGTCCGCCGGGGGGCCGGCGCTCGACAAGCGCGCCGTCCACATGCCCAAGGAGCACATCAAGTCGACCGGCGCCCAGAGCGTCGTCGTCGAGCTCGGGCATGACACGACCGCCAAGGTCGAGTTCGAGGTCGTTCCCGCCTGATCTCCCACGTAGGGCCCCGGTCGTCGTCCTCGACGGCCGGGGCCCTCGTCGTGGACGCGACGAGGTTGTGGACCGCCTGTGGATAACCCCGACGGCAAAATACAACGGTGTCGGTTCCGATACCGATAATGTTCATCTTTCGTTACCTATTGCGTCGTTGAACCGAGCGTGATACACGCCGTTCTCCACCGTCGCACATGCGAGCGAAGAGCCGCATGACCAGCACTTTTGTTCAGTTGCGACCGGGTAATCCACCGGTTGTCCACAGGCGGACCGGCATCGGGCCAGCGAATCGGGAATTCATCCACAGTTGTCCACAGTCGGCCACCAACGATTGTGGAGAAACCTGTGGATAACTTGACGGGTGGCTGCCGGGCGTGTCGCCCCGGTGGCCTACAGTGAACTGGTCACGCGGGGCAGGCGAGTCGGCTCGGGAGTACCGCACGCCAGAGGCGTGAGGCGGAGAGGAGAGGTCATGGCGCAGGGGGGATTTGACGGATCCGACGAGATGCCGCCTCCGCCGGACGAGGGTGGACGCTCGGAGTTCGGTCGCACGCCGCCGCAGGACCTCACCGCGGAGCAATCGGTGCTCGGCGGAATGCTCCTCAGCAAGGACGCGATCGCGGACGTGGTGGAGGAGATCCAGCCGGGCGACTTCTACAAGCCGTCGCACCAGGCCGTCTACGACGTGATCCTGGACCTGTACGCCCGTGGCGAGCCCGCGGACGCCGTCACCGTGGCCGCCGAGCTTGACCGCCGTGGTGACCTCCGGCGCGCCGGAGGGGCCACCTACCTCCACACCCTCATCTCGACCGTGCCCACGGCCGCCAACGCGGGGTACTACGCACAGATCGTCTCGGAGAAGGCGATCCTGCGGCGTCTGGTCGACGCAGGGACGCGGATCGTGCAGTTCGGCTACTCGGGGTCCGAGGGAGCCGACGTGGCCGAGGTGGTGGACCGGGCGCAGGCCGAGATCTTCGAGGTGACCGAGCGCCGGACCACCGAGGACTACGTGATCATCGAGGAGCTCCTGCAGCCCACGATGGACGAGATCGACGCCATTCACACGGCCGGCGGGCTGAGCAACGGTGTCCCCACGGGCTTCGCCGACCTCGACGCCGTGACCAACGGGCTCCACGGCGGCCAGATGATCATCATCGCCGCCCGCCCCGGTGTCGGTAAGGCACTCGCCCTGGACACGGTGCTCCCGACCCCGGGCGGCGTGACCACCATGGGGAACGTGGGCGTCGGCGACCGGGTGCTCGGCGCCGACGGGCAGCCGACCGAGGTCGTGGCCGTGACCGAGGTGTGGGAGGACCGCCCCTGCTTCACCCTGCGGTTCAACGACGGCGCGGAGATCGTGGCGGACGCCGAGCACGAGTGGCGGATCGAGATGGGCGGCACCCACCAGACCGTCACCACCAAGTCACTTGAGACGCTGATGCTGGTGAGCGACTTCGGCATCCTGGTGCCCGAGAACGCCGGTTCAGGGCGCCCCGACCGCCTGATCATCGACGTCCGCGGCGCGCAGAGCGTCCCGGTCAGGTGCATCGAGGTCGCCGCCGATGATCACCTGTACCTGGCCGGTCCCACCGGGATTCCCACGCACAACTCCACCATCGGCCTGGACATCATGCGATCGTGCTCGATCAAGAACGGGCTCTCCTCCGTGCTGTTCTCCCTGGAGATGAGCAAGACCGAGATCGTCATGCGTCTGATGAGCGCCGAGGCGCGGGTCAAGCTCTCCGACATGAAGTCGGGAAAGATGAGCGACGAGGACTGGACCCGCATGGCCCGGCGGATGGGCGAGATCTCCGAGGCCCCGCTGTTCATCGACGACTCGCCCAACCTCACCATGATGGAGATCCGGGCCAAGGCCCGCCGACTCAAGCAGAAGCACGACCTCCGGCTGATCGTGGTGGACTACCTGCAGTTGATGTCCAGCGGCAAGAAGGTCGAGTCCCGCCAGCAGGAGGTCTCCGAGTTCTCCCGCCAGCTCAAGCTGCTGGCCAAGGAGCTCGACGTGCCACTGATCGCGATCTCCCAGCTGAACCGTGGCCCGGAGCAGCGCACCGACAAGCGGCCCCAGGTCTCCGACCTCCGCGAGTCCGGCTCGCTTGAGCAGGACGCCGACATCGTCATGCTGCTCCACCGGCCCGACTCCACCGAGCGCGACGACCCGCGCGCCGGCGAGGCCGACCTCATCCTGGGCAAGCACCGTGGTGGTCCGACCTCCACCATCACCGTGGCGCACCAGCTGCACTACTCGCGGTTCGTGGATATGGCGCGCGGGTTGTAGGTGCCGTGTCGGTTCTCAAACAATCTGTCAGTTTCTCACTGGCGTGTCACACGGTTCGCAGGAATCTGCCACCTTGACCTTGTCCGGCGGATCCGCCTTCGGCGGTTGGAGGGCGGGGGGTTTGGCGATTCCAAGCGCCTAGGGGCCGGATACTGGTGGGGTGTGGCGGGAGAATCTCGCAGAGCAACAGTTGGGCGCTGAGAGTGAATGACAATGGATGATGTGAAGGCGGGGCAAAAAGACCTGGTCAGCCGACGGGTGCGCTCGGCGATCAGAGATGAAATGAGTGGTACCCATCTGCGTGACATCCAGACGATGTGGGAAGACGAGGGATTTGCGCCTACGCCACTTGACGAACCGATCGGCGGACAACGAGTCACGCTATTCCAGGAATACCTGGACAGTGTGGATTGGGCGAGCCCACTTCACGTCCAGCGTGCTCTAAGAGTCTTTACTGTCGCGATCGATCACCTGGTTGATCCGATCCCTGAGACATCCGAATACGCCGAACGAACATTACGAAGACTTCGCAGGCTACTCAAGTCCGATGGTATTGAACTCAACACTGCGGGCGAATTCCTCCCTCGCTCGTCGTGGCCAGTTTCGCCTGATCTTTTGGCGTCAATTGATGATCCTGACGTGATACTCGATCATTTGAAGAGGCTTGATCGTGCCGTCGCCGCCGATGACCCTGCCCAAGTAATTGGTACAGCCAAGGAACTGGTCGAATCGACTGCGAAGCTCGTACTGCTGTCCTGTGGTGAGAAGGTAGACGGCGGCGAGGATCTTCCAGCGCTAACACGACGTGCCCAGATTCTACTCGGGATCCATCCAGAGTCGATCGCAGCTGGACCAGATGGGCTCGGTGGCGTAAAGAAGATTCTGGGTGCGGCGTCAACCGTTACTTCCGGTGTTGCAGAACTAAGAAACCGAGGGTTTGGCACTGGGCATGGGGGACATGAGAGGCCAGTCGGTCTGCATCGCCGACATGCTCGCCTTGCGGTGAACGCCGCACGCCTTTGGTGCGAGTTTGTCTTGGATACCCTCAGCGACCCAAGAGCTCCTTGGCGCGAGAAGTGATGGATACGCGTCCCGAGCGTCCCGAGCGTCCTTAGGGGCTTCAAACGGCCAACGGCCCTCCTAGCCTTGAAGCGCCCGTGCAGGAGTGCGCGAGAGCGCCGGGCTTTAAATTGCTTAGCTGATTGCGCTGTAGGGACTTTGGAGCCATGGGTGGCCCAAGTCATTTGAGTTAACGGGTGGCCAAGGCGCGACTGCTTGGCCAGCGCGAAGGAACGCTCGACAACATTTCGCCCTTCTGTAGAGGTCAGCGTCAAGTTTCGGCGGTCTGCCACCGTGGCTGCCTCGGCGTCCGCGGGCGTCGGATCGGGTCGGACGAGTACGCCTTGTCGGCGATCACCGCGTCCGGGCGGGTGCGAGGACGGCCTCGAGCTTGGCGGGGAACGTGGATGTCAGTCAGCACTTCGGCGAGCATCGCGCCTTCATCGCGCTGCCCGCCAGTGATCACGTTCGCCAGCGGCCGGCCGCGGCAGTCGACGGCGCTGTGGATCTTGGTCGTCAACCCACCACGCGACCTGCCAATACCTTGACCTGCAGGTTCACGCTCTGCGGCGGGGCGATTCCCGTGACTCGACCGAGCGCCCTGTGTCCTGTTCGGCGCGGATCGAACTTGTCCGGTGCTGATGGGCGCGACAAATGGGGGCATCGACTGAGACGTTCCAGTCGATCAACTCGGCCGCGTCTGCTTCGGCGAGGGTCGTCTGCAGGACTCGGTCCCAGGTGCCGTCTTCGGCGTACCGGGCGTGGCGCTTCCACACTGTCTGCCACGGACCAAACTCCTCGTGCGGCAGGTCGCGCCGGGGAATCCCTGCCGGTAGCGGTAAATGGTGCCTTCGACGACCTTGCGGTTGTCTCGAAACGGATGCCCCTGCCGCCCAGAGTTGGAGGGCAACAGGGGCTCGATCCGTTCCCGCTGCTCGTCGGTGAAGTGGCGACATCTCGACTTCTTCCGTGCCATTCGGACGCCGTCTCGCGAGTCACCACCCAGCAATGGAAGGCACGCCCCAGGACGATTCCGCCTCAGTCGCCGACCGTGCGATTCGATCTTGCGCTGTGGTACTGGGTGGTGAGAGGTGAGCTCCCCGGTTCTGCACTCCACGTCCGGGTCACCTTGGGGCGTTCGCACTAGCGCTCGCCCGCGGTGCCGGTGACGGGGATCACTCACCCGTCCTCCGGCGTGTCGCCTGCGTATCGAGTTGTTTCATCGACGTAAAGCGTCGCCGGGAGGTGCAACGGTTCGTGGCGCCGGTGGAACGAACCAGGTGACACTCCATTGCGCGACCGGTAGATGCGGTCGTGGCGAGGCGGTGTCCCGGACGGCCGACCGGCCGCCGGCCCCACCGAAGAAGGACCCCACCGTGACCGAGACCATCCGCACCCTCGTCGACATCGACCTCGACGGCCTGGCCGACCTCTCCGCAACCTCCAAGGAGAACCCCTCCACCGGTCACCGAACTCTCAAGGCGACCACCGTCTGTGAGACCGGTTTCCGCAACCTCACATCAGTGCGGGACACCGCTCCGGTCCTCGTCTCCGAGCCGTGCGCACTGCTCGGCGACAACGCCGCCCCCAATCCGTCCGAGGTCGCCCTCGCCGCGCTCGGGTCCTGCATCAACGTGGGCCTGGTCGCGAACGCCGGTCACCGCGGGGTCGCGCTGACCACCGCCGAGATCGCCATGGAAGGCGACATCGACATCTCCGCCGTCTGGGGGGTCGGCGACACCGACCCGGCCAAGATCATGGGGTTTACCGCGATCCGCTGCACCATCACGCTCGCCGGTGACACTGACGAGACCACCCTCACCGCGATCGCCGAATCCGCCATGCGCTGGTCACCGGTGGTCAACACGATGACCAACCCGGTCGAGGTCTCCCACACCACCGTCGTCGCCTGATCGCCCGTCACCAGACCCGAGGAGAGCACCGATGAACACCACCGACCCCCGCACGGTCCTGGACAAGACCGAGGCCGGCCGCATCGTCGATGCGGCGCGCGTCCGCGCCTGCAAGTCCTGGGAGGAGCTGGCCGAGGCGGCCGGTAGCGCCCCTGTGTGGACGACCGCTGCGCTGCTAGGGATGCACCCGATGAGCAATACGCAGGCCGCGGCCGTAGCCGACCTCCTGGACCTGGGCGGCGACGTCGTCGAGGCACTCGTCGCCCAGCCCACCCGGGGCGTCGTGGTCGGGCCGCCTCCGGCAGACCCCACGCTGTATCGATTCCACGAGGCGCTCATGGTCTACGGACCGGCCCTCAAAGCTCTGATCCACGAAGAGTTCGGTGACGGGATCATGAGCGCCATCAATTTCCAGGTCGACATCGCCCGCCGGTCGGACCCGGGTGGCGACCGGGTCGTCGTGACCTTCGACGGGAAATTTCTCGATTACAACTGGTGAGCCCCGCCACCACCACCCATCTCATGCCAAGTCGGAGGAACACCATGACCGCCACAGCGATCCCCGTTTCCACCTCTACTCCCGTCGACCTGGACGGTGTGTTAGAGACAGTCGCCGCCCGGGCAGACGACCTCGACCGTGGGGAGGGCGCCTCCAGAGACGTCCTGCCCCTGCTCGCCTCGACCGGCGCGCTCGACGCGGGCCTGCCGCGCAACCGTGATGGTGGACTGCTCGGGATGGTCGAAACCCTGGCCCAGGTGTCCGCCTGCTGCCTCTCCTCGGCGTTCACCGCCTGGGCGCACCGCATGACAATGGAGTACCTGGCGCACGCCGACACCCCCTACTCCCGCGACCTGCTCACGGCGATGGTCACCGGTGAACGCCCGGGGGTCACTGGGATGGCCTCGGCGTTCCGCGAGTTGGCCGGCTGTGGCAGTCTCGACGTGACCGCCACGGTCGAAGGTGAGGAACTGGTGCTCGACGGCACCCTGCGATGGGCCTCCAACCTGTACGAGGACGCCGTCCTCGTCACGGCGGCGCGCACCACCACCGGCGACCGCATTTTGGTCGCCCTGCCAGTCGACACCCCGGGCGTCACAGTGGGCCCACCCTTCTCCCTCATGGCGCTCGGCTCCACCGCCTCGTCGTTCCTGAAAATCGAGAACGTCCGGATCGGCACACACCAGGTGCTGACCAGCGATTTCGAGGCCTTCCTCACCGCCGTTCGGCCTACATTCGTGATGCTGCAGACCGCGCTGTGCGTGGGCCTGGCTACCACTGCCCTGGAAGAGGCTCGCTCGTCGCTAATCGGCGTCAACGCGGTGTTCGCCGGCGAGGTCGACCGGCTCGTGGGCAAGCTCGCGCTGGTCCGCTCTGCCATGACCGCCCACGCCCGCGCCGAGGCGACAGCCCACGCCGCCGGGCGCGCCGAGCTCCTCGCCATGCGCCTGCAAGCGGCGGAGGTCGCCTTCGAGGCCGCGATTTTGGAGACCAAATCTGCTGGAGGCAAGGGCTACGCACGCTCGTCCGGCACTTCCCGGCGCATGCGCGAGGCCGTCTTCTTCCCGGTCCAGTCGCCGTCCGAGGCCCAGCTGAGGTGGGAGCTGGCCAGCTGCGCCTGAGCGCAGTCAGCGAGGCACCCGCGACGAGCCACCTGAAAGGAGTGCACCATGACCGTCGACGAACTGGGGCCTGCCGCCGTCCTGGCCCGAGGCGATCGCCACGAGGTCGCCGGCTTGGTGGCCGAGTACTACCCGGGCATGCTCCGCTTCGCCCAGACGCTCGTGCCGTCCAGCGCGGCGGCCGAAGATGTGGTCCAGGAGACGTGGATCGCCGTGCTCGGCGGCCTGGAGGGCTTCGAGGGACGCTCCGGTTTCCGCACCTGGCTCTACGCCGTGCTGCGGAACAAGGCGTATCGGGCCACCGGGCAGGAGATCCGCCTGCGGCGTTATGAAGTCGTCGCAGTTCCGGAGTACGACGGGCAGGACGACCCCCACGGCATCGCTGGCCGGATGCACCCGCCCGGGCACCCCGACGCCGGTCACTGGTCGACACCGCCCGAGGCCAGGTTCCTGCCTGAGACGGCTGCCGTCAACGCGGAACTCGGACGGGTACTCGCTGCCGAACTCGGCCGGTTACCGGACCGGCAGCGCCAGGTGGTGTTGCTGCGCGAGGTCGACGGACTGACCGCCAGCGAGGTGGAGGAACTTGCCGGCATCCCGGCGACCACCCAGCGTTCCCTGCTCCACCGGGCGCGAGCGCGGCTGCGCGGCGCGCTCGAGTGCTACACGACCGGCCAGTGCGCCGACCCCACCCATCTCCACGCGGAGGTCCGATGACCACCACTTACCGCCCCGGCCCGGTCGAACCCGATTGTGTCGAATTCGTGAACCTGGCTCACCAACTCCTCGATGCCGACGAGTCGACCTGGGATCGCGAGATACATGCTCACCTCGCCTCCTGCCCGCCTTGCGAGGTCTACCTCCGTCAACTCGAGGACCTCCGAACTCTGCTCCGCTCCCTCGGCCCCGCCCTGCCCACAGATGACCCACGGCTCCTCACCGCGCTGAAGGCACTCGAGAACCGCCCGAACCCGACCACCGCCCACAGGAGCACCTAATGACAGTCACCGCCGATCAGACCGATACTTCAGATCACGCCCACCTTGTAAACGACGACCTCTCGGGGGTGTGGCGCCGGGGTGACCAGGTCGACGCGGCCGCTCTCAAGCAGACAGCGGGCGCCTTCCCCAGCGGGGTCACCGTCATCACCACCGTGCAGGGAATCCGGCCGGTGGGCATGACGGTGAGCTCCTTCACGACCGTCTCCATCGATCCGCCCCTGGTGCTAGTGTGCGTGGACCGCCGCGCCAGCTGCCTCCACGCATTCCGCATCGGCGCCCCGATGGGCGTAAACGTCCTCGGCTGTGAACAGGGGCCTCTGGCCCGGACCTTCGCCGGCCGGGGTGAGGACAGGTTCGACGGCGTCGAGTACCGCGCGGGTCCGCACGGGGTGCCGCTTCTGAAGGGCACCTCCGCCTGGCTCTCAACCCATATCGACCGCATCTACGACGGCGGCGACCACCAGATCCTCGTGGCGCGGGTCCACGCCGTGCACCGCGATGACACCCCGCCGTTGCTCTACCACTCCGGGCGCATGCACGACTGGGCCGTGGCAGCCGTCGCCTCACACGCGGAACAGCACTGATGCGCACGCCACCCGGTGCGCCAGATCACCTGCGCTTGGGACGCAGGGGGTTCCTCGCCCTCGCAGGTACCACCGCGGGATCCGGGCTACTCGCCGCCTGCGGCACCGCGAGCACGGCTCCACCCGCCGCCCCGGCGGCCGAACCCGGCACCCACGGCGTGGACGTGCCCGCCCTGCCGGGAATCGAGAACCCCGAGCTCACGATCGGTTTCATCCCCATCACCTGTGCTTCCCCGCTGGTCAACGCGGCCCCGTTGGGCATCTACGCCAAACACGGGCTGAGGGTGACGCTCAAGAAGTACGCGGGCTGGGCCGACCTGTGGGGGGCGTACGTGGCAGGCGAGGTTCAGGCCACGCACATGCTGGCCCCGATGCCGCTGGCCCTGCACCACGGCTTCGCGTCCGGCCGCAAGGCCACGCGGATGCCGCTCATCACCAACGTCAATGGGCAGGCCATCACGTTGGCGAACCGCCATCGCGACACCGTGCGGGGCCCGGAGGACATGCGCGGTTTCGTGCTGGGGATCCCCTTCGACTTCTCCATGCACAACCTGCTGCTACGCCACTACCTGTCCACCGGGGGCCTCGACCCGGACCTCGATGTGGACCTCCGGATCCTGCGGCCGGCCGACATGGTCGCCAACCTGCTCACCGGCAATATCGACGGCTTCCTCGGACCGGATCCGTTCAACCAGCTCGCCGTGGCGAGGGGCGCCGGATACCTGTTCACTCTGACCCGCGACCTGTGGGACGGTCACCCCTGCTGTTGCCTCGGTGTGTCCGACGAGTGGGCACTCGAAAACCCGGTGACCTACCGAGCGCTCACCAGGGCCGTCGCCGACGCCGCGGTGTGGTCGGACGATCCCGCTCACCGGCATCAAGCCGCGGCGTCGATGGCCACCGAGCAGTTCCTCAACCAACAACCCGAGTTGCTCACCGCGATCCTCACGGGCACGTACCCCGACGGCACCGGGAACACAGTGCAAGCACCCGATCGAATCGGCTTCCGCCCGTTCCCTAGAGAGGACTTCGGCATGTGGATCCTGACCCAGTTACAGCGGTGGGGACTCACAGATGCCCGGGACCTCGGCGACTCCTCCGCCCTGTATGCCGCGACCACCGAGGTACTCGACACCCCCGCCGCGGCCCGCGCCCTCCACGACCTCGGGGTCGGCATCCCGCCGGCCCGCACCGAGACCATCACCGGCATCCCGTTCAACCCCGCCCGAACCGACATCTGGACCCGCCGAGAGGTGACCTCATGACCACGACACCCAGCCCACCCAAGGCCCCCGGCGAACCCGCCCCCGACCACCGCCGCTCGTCGGGGACCGGAGTCGAGGCCGGCGACCACACGGCCAGTGACGCCCCAAACGCACACCGCTCTACCTTGAACTCGCTGTTGGGCCGACTGCCACGACGGGGATCAGGGGCCCCGTCGTCGGACCGCGCCACATCCCGCGACCGCGCTTTCGCCGCCCTGATCCTGGTCGTCACCACCACCGTGTTCATCGGCCTCTGGAACATGGCGACCACGGGGGACGACGGAGGGCTCGCCCCCACCCCGGCGGCCACGCTCAGCTCGGCTATCGAGATTCTCTCCGACCCCTTTTACCGGGAAGGCATCAACAGCGTGGGGGTGTTCTGGCACCTCCTCGCCAGCCTGCAGCGGGTGCTCACGGGCTTCCTCGTGGCGGCGGTGATCGCGATCCCGCTGGGATTCCTGCTCGGTTCGGTGCGATCCGCCCGCTGGGGTCTCGACCCGATCATCCAGATCCTCCGGCCCGTCTCGCCCCTGGCGTGGTTGCCACTGGGGCTGGCACTGCTGCGCGACGCCGAGCGCACCGCGCTCTTCGTCATCATCATGAGTGCACTGTGGCCGCTCCTGCTCAACACCATTGAGGGTGTGCGGTCCGTCAACCCGCTCCACCTCCAACTCGCCCGCACCGTCGAGGCCGGGCGGTGGAGGGTGATCCGCTCGATCCTGCTGCCGTCCGCTCTACCGCAGATGATCACCGGCCTCCGGTTGTCGCTCTCTACGTCGTGGCTCGTCATCATCGCCGCCGAAATGCTCGTCGGCGGGCGTGGAATGGGTTACTTCGTCTGGAACATGTGGAACAAGCTCGACATCCCCGCGATCTGCGTGGCGATCCTCATCATCGGCCTCGTCGGTCTAGCGCTAGACCGCGCCGTGTCGGCCCTGCACAAGGTGGTCCCCCATGCCTGACACTTCTCTCTTCACCAACGACGACCCATCGGCCGGTTCGCGCCACGACGCGTCGTTCCTGCATCTGGAAGGAATCTCGAAGTCCTTCGGGAGTGCGGCGGACGCGGTGCAGATCGTCGCCCCTACAGATGTGCGGATCGGTCGCGGTCAGTTCGTCTCCCTCCTCGGCCCATCGGGTTGTGGGAAGTCCACGATCCTCTCGATCATCGCCGGTCTGGTCGAACCCTCTGACGGTTTCCTCTGGTTGGATCGCCGGCCGATCGACGGGCCCGGCGCCGACCGCGGGGTGGTGTTCCAACAGCACGTCCTGTTGCCGTGGATGAGCGCGCGGGAGAATGTGGAGTTCGCGCTCTCGTGCGCCCGCCCAGAGCTCGGCGCATCAGCTCGCGCCGAGGTGACGGACCACTACCTCGACCTCGTCCACCTGGGCCACGCCAAGGACCGCCTACCCGGACAGCTCTCGGGTGGCATGCAGCAACGCGTCGGCATCGCGCGCGCGTTCTCGCTGGAGCCCAAGGTGTTGCTCCTGGACGAGCCGTTCGGTGCTCTGGACGCGTTGACCCGTCACTCGCTTCAGCGCGAGCTGCTACGTCTGTGGGAGGCTGACCGACGCACGGTGGTCATGGTGACCCACGACGTCGACGAGGCGATCGCGCTCAGCGACCGCATCCTGGTGATGAACCATGGTCCGGACGCCACCGTGACGCGCGACATCAGCGTGCCCTTCGACCGGCCCCGCGACCCCGACACACTGCCGGACGACGCCGAGTACCGGAGATTGCGCACTTCTCTGCTGGACTCGCTCACCCGCGAGGAAACCACCGGGGACGCGGCGTGATCGACCCCTCCGCCCTAGTCACCGCGTCGTTCAGCGACTTCCCCCGCGCCGCGGACGGTGGTCCGGCCGCGGGCATCGTCCTGCTCGACGTACGGGACGACGAGGAGTACGCCCGCGATCACCTGGACCGAGCGCTACACCTGCCGGTCGCCCGCGTGGCCGACCGACTGGACGAGGTCCCGCCGGGCACCGTCTGGGTGCACTGCGAGCGCGGTTCCCGTGCCGAGCGTGCCGGTGCCGTTCTCGCCGCGGCCGGTCGGGAGGTCGTGGTCGTGCGCGAGAACATCCGCGCGGGTCGCGCCTCGGGCCTGGTCTGAGGCCCGGGTACCGGTTGTCCCTGCCGGCGCGCCGCAGGACTAGCCCGAACACGATCAACTAGGAGATCTCGATGCTTCTCGAACGCATCTACGACGAGGACCTCGCCCAGGCCGGCTACTTCATCGGCTGCCAGGCCAAGGGCGAGGCCGTGGTGGTCGACGCCCGCCGCGACATCCGCCAGTACCTGGATCTCGCCGCGCAGCACGGGATGACCATCACCGCCGTGACCGAGACCCATATCCACGCCGACTACCTCTCGGGCACCCGCGAGCTGGCCCGGGCCACCGGCGCGACCGTCTACGTCTCAGGCGAGGGTGGGGACGACTGGCAGTACGGTTTCGAGGCCGAGCGCCTCCACGACGGTGACCAGTTGACACTCGGCAACATCACCGTCGAG
>NZ_JAALEE010000268.1:15884-16727 GCF_014145265.1 Dietzia sp. CW19
GCCCGGGCACACCCCGGAGCACCTGTCCTTCCTGATCACCGACGGCGCCTTCGCCGATACCCCCGGGTACATGCTGACCGGCGACTTCGTCTTCTCTGGTGACCTGGGCCGTCCGGACCTGCTCGACGAGGCGGCCGGCGGGGTGGACACCCGCTTCGAGGGTGCCAAGCAGATCTTCCGGAGTCTGAGAAAGTCCTTCCTCACGCTCCCGGATCACGTCCAGGTCTTCCCCGGCCACGGCTCGGGCAGCGCCTGCGGCAAGGCGCTGGGCGCCCTGCCGTCGACCAGCGTCGGCTACGAACGCCGCTACGCCTGGTGGGGCGGATACCTCGAGCGTGACGACGAGCAGGGCTTCGTCGACGAACTGCTGGACGGCCAGCCGGACGCGCACGCGTACTTCGGGCGGATGAAGCGGCAGAACAAGGAAGGCCCGGCCGTGCTCGGGCCGCTGGAGCCGCTGCGCGAGTACGACACCGCGGAGTTGGCCCACGCACTCGAGGCCGAGAAGGTCGTCGTCGTCGACACCCGCGGTCAGGACGAGGTCCACGCCGGCACCGTCCCCGGTGCGCTCAACATCCCCGGCGTCGACAAGGCCGCCTCCTTCGGCGCCTGGGTCTACGACCCGGAGCGGGAGGACACTCCCCTGGTGCTCCTCGCCCGGGACGTGGAGGTCGCCGAGGAGCTACGTGACCACCTGCTGCGTGTCGGCATCGACACGGTCACCGGCTACACCACCAGCCTCGCGGGTCTGCCGTTGATGACCCCCGAGATGATCGGCACCGACGAGCTCGCCTCGTTCGACTCGGCGATGGTCCTGGACGTGCGGAACAAGACCGAGCACTC
>NZ_JAALEE010000268.1:17141-17411 GCF_014145265.1 Dietzia sp. CW19
ACCCTGGCGGTCCTGGTCGGCCTGTCCCTGGGCCTACTCGGCGGGGGCGGGTCCATCCTCGTGGTCCCGCTGCTCACATACATCGGCGGGCTCGACCCTCGCGAGGCCATCGCCACCTCGCTGTTCGTCGTGGGCGCCACCTCGTTGGTCAGCCTCATCGGTCACGCCCGGAAGGGGAACGTCCAGTGGCGGACGGGCCTGATCTTCGGCGCAGCCGGGATGGTGGGCGCGTTCCTCGGAGGCCTGGCCGGCGGCTACATCCCCGGCACC
>NZ_JAALEE010000268.1:17421-19265 GCF_014145265.1 Dietzia sp. CW19
CGGCGCGACCTCGCTGGTCAGCCTGTTCGGCCACGCCCGCAAGGGCAACGTCCGGTGGCGCACCGGCCTGATCTTCGGCGCCGCCGGCATGGTCGGCGCGTTCGGCGGCGGGTTGGCCGGCGGCTACATCCCCGGCACCGTCCTGATGGTCGCCTTCGCGGTGATGATGATCGCCACCGCGGGCGCGATGATCCGGGGACGCAAGGACCGGGACGGCCGGAGCACCGGCCACCACCACCCGCTCTGGCGAATCCTGCTCGACGGCCTCGTCGTGGGCGCCGCCACCGGACTGGTCGGCGCCGGCGGCGGGTTCCTCGTGGTTCCGGCCCTGGTACTCCTGGCGGGCCTGCCGATGACCGCCGCAGTGGGCACCTCCCTGCTGGTCATCGCCATGAAGTCCTTCGCCGGCCTGGGCGGCTACCTCACCTCGGTCAGCTTGGACTGGCCGCTCGTCGCAGCGGTCACCGCCGCCGCCATCGCCGGCTCCTTCGTCGGTGTCCGGCTGACCTCGGTGGTCCCCGAGAAGGCGTTGCGCAAGGGCTTCGGGGTCTTTGTCCTACTCATGGGCGCCTTCGTCTTGTCCCAGGAACTGCTCTTCCCCGCCGCGCCGATCATCCTCGGCGCCGTAGCTTTGCTGGCGCTCGGCGCTGCCGTCTGCTTGTTCTTCGCCCGGGACCGCTGTCCCCTGCGCTCCAGACCTTGTGACAAAGTTGCGGGAGTTGCGGAGAGCTACGCAACGCCTTGCAGTTGCCATAAACCGATTGCGGTCGACGTGATGGTTGCCACCCCTACTGCGACCGCACCAATGCGCCTGCCCATTGTCCAGGACGGACCATCGGATGACCCGACACCATTAGTAGACGCCGAAGCGCCCTCCCCACAAGCGGGCCCTACTCGGACGCGGTTGGACCTGCCGTAAACCACGACGTTGACGGAGGCTGTTGCTTGTGTCGCAGTCGGAATCTCAGCATTCGTCAGCGTCACCGCCTGCTGTCAGTGGCTCGGATCCTGCCAAACCCGTGGCACCCGGCGCCTGACGGACTGGTGACTATGGGCTGGTGGGCCTGGAGCGTACTGACACTCTGATCGGCAACCGACATGCCGTGTCGGTTCTCAAACAATGTGGCAATTTCTCACTGGCGTGTCACATGATTCGCAGGAATCTGTCACCTCCTCGATTTGACAACACGACGCGCGTGGGTAGGCGGGCGGCGCGCGGCTACTGGAGCAGCCTTGCGCCGAGCAAGTTGAGGGAACGGATTGGCGTGACGAGCTTTCGACTTACGGCGCTTCGAGGCCAGAATGAAGGATAGTTCCGAACGCGCTGTCTATTTGTCGCGGCAACGTTCAGCGTGAGTCTCTGGGTTTAGCGGGGCGCCCAGGAAGGCGGTCGACTTCGAGTACTTCAGCCGAGCGCTGGATCTCACTGTTGAGCCGCCTCATCTTATGAAACGAACCTGACGCGGCGGTTGCCCCCGTTTGACGGTCCTGACCTCCCGGCACGCTTTCCTTCCTTGCCATTTTTTCTGGTCTTTCCTGTAGACGTACGCTTCTTGCTCTTACTTGAAGTGCTTGGTTTTCCTGAGCCAGTTTCTACGGACGCCTTATCGCTATTCGCCTGAGGTTTGCTATGGTCTAGTTCTCTATCTTCCTCAGATAGCTTGACACCAACCCGAATCGGGCAGACCGACGGTGTTCGAACTTTGACGAGGGAGCCGATTGGAGGCTATCTACGCTTGGATTCAATCGCGCCGCCGCCGATTGCTCGGATCGATTTTCCACTTGGGGTGTCGGGATACTCGACTCTGACGGGTTTAGGGGCTCTTCCGGAATCAGAGTGCATT
>NZ_JAALEE010000269.1:0-4502 GCF_014145265.1 Dietzia sp. CW19
TGGCTCGGGCCGTCCGGGCCGAGCAGGATCGGGGTGTCCCCGGTGAAGTCCAGGGCCCCCACCGAGTAGGCGTTGTCGTGCAGGTTGGACGGGTGCAGGCCGGCCTCCCCGCCGTCGGGCCTCGCCCACTTCGGTCGTGGTCCCTCGAGCCGGACCCCGGTGCGGTCCGAGTTGAAGTGCACGGTGTAGCTGGCCCCGTAGAGCTCGTCCATCCCCGCGCGGGTGAGGAACTCCGGGGCGCCGTGCGGCCCCTCGGCCACGGCGATGTGCCAGTGGTGCCCGATGGCCGGGACCTCGTCGGCGAGGATCCGGCGCGGCACGCCCGGCCCGGGTTCACCGACGGCGAGGGCGTCCCCCGCCGCCAGGTTGCGCCCCTCGTGCCCACCGAACCGTCCGAGGGTGAAGGTCGACGACGACCCGAGGTACTGCTCCACCTCGATCCCGCCCCCGACCGCCACGTACACGCGCATGCCCGGCCCGTCGAGCACCGGGACGTCGAGCACGGATCCCGCCTCCAGGTGGACCGGCTTCCACTGGGCCACCGGGCGGCCGTCCACCGTGGGCCGCACGTGCGCCCCGCCCACGCAGACCGTGACCGGGGCGTCCGGTCGGATCGACAGTCCACCCCGAGTGCACTCCAGACCGGCGGCGCCCTCCGGGTTGCCCACGGCGATGTTGACCAGGCGGAGCGAGTAGTCGTCCATCGCCCCGGACGGCGGGACGCCCACGCCCCAGTACCCGATGCGGCCGGGCCAGTCCTGGACGGTGGTGATGCGTCCCGGGTTGAGGATCTCGAGGCGGGTCATGGCGGCTTCTCCTGTGGTGGCGGGTGCGCGGGTGGTGGGTGCGCGGGGTGGGGGGCGCCGGGCTCAGGCGGTGACGATCATCCGCACCGGCGTCGGGTCGAAGCCGTTGCACGGGTTGTTGATCTGCGGGCAGTTGGAGACCAGGACGATCACGTCGCGGTCGGCGCGCACCGCCAGGCGCTTGCCGGGCGCGGACAGCCCGTCGACGATGCCGAGGGTGCCGTCGGCGTCCACGGGCACGTTCATGAAGAAGTTGACGTTGGGGACCAGGTCCCGTTTGCCCAGTCCGTGCCGGGCGCCCTCCCGGAGGAAGTTCTCCACGCAGGCGTGCTGATGCCGGGTGTGGTGGCCGTACCGCAGGGTGTTGGACTCCTGCGAGCACGCTCCCCCGAGGGTGTCGTGGTTGCCCACCTCGTCGGCCGTGATCGTCACGAGGGGCTCGCCGGCGTCGTCGCGCAGGACACTTCCCTCGGTCAGGAAGATCGATCCCTGGGCGGCGACGGTCGCCGGGGCGCTGTAGCGACGGGTGGGGTCGTGCGCGTCGTAGAACAGGGTGTCGACGGCCTGGTTGCCCTCGAGGTCCACGATGGTCAGGGTCTGGCCCGCGTGCAGGACGTGGGACCAGGCGGCTCTGGCGGCGACGGTCTCGTCGGCGACAACGGCCCCGTCCGTGAGAGCGAGGTCTGCGGCGGGAAGGTCTGCGGCGGCGCCGGTCCGGGGGTCTGTGGTCGGAGGCTCGGTGGTGACGGTCGTCGGTGTCATGGCGGATTCTCCTCAGGCGATCGGGGTGGAGGCGCGGTGGGCGGCCTCGGAGTTGGCGACGGCACGGCGGTACTCGAGGTCCTCCCCGACGCCGGGGAGGGCTCCCTCGCGGAGTGCGTCGAGGTCCTGCGGAGCGCTCCACGCCAGGAACTCCACGGTCCCGGCGTGGTACCGCTCCGACGGATCGAGCGGATGGTCGGCGACCGCGACGGCCACCACGACGGGCAGGTGCAGGACCAGGTCGACGGTCGCCCCCGCCCCGGCGTTCCCGGTGGAGACGAGCGCCCCGTCGTCGTCGACGCGGACGCCGTGGAAGAACGACACGGTGTGGGGGAGATCCCGCTCACCCAGTCCGTGTTTGAGGGCGGCCAGCAGCAACAACTCCCGTCCGGCCGGTGACCCGGATTCCGGCGCCCCGGCCCCGTAGCGGGCGACGTTGCCGGCCAGGGTCGAGGCACCGCACAGCGCGTCGTGGTGGCCGGAGGTGTCCGCGACGATCGTCGCGAGTACGCGCCCCTGGTCGGAGAGCAGCGGATGACCGGTCCCGAGGTAGGCCTGCCACGGGACCTTGACCGTGTCCGCGGTGTTGAGGCGTTCCCAGGGGGCGTCGGCACGCCACATCATGAGCGAGGCGCAGGCCGTGCCGTCCCGGTCGGTCAGTCGGATGCGCGTGCCCCGCGCCAGGGTGACCGCGGTGTAGCGACCCCCGGGGACGGACTCCGCCCACGTCAGGCGGTCGGCCGGCACGTCCGCCGGCGGGTGGGGCCAGTCGGTGGCGGGGACGACCGGCATGGAGTCGGTGATCGCGCCGGCCTGGGCGCGGGCGTGGTCGCGGGCACCCGAGGTGGTGGACGTGCTCGCGGTGGTGCCGGGTGTCGTGATGCCGGGTTCGGTGGTGCTGGTCATCTCAGGTCACTCTCCGATCGTGACGGGCTTGGGATGGGTCTTGCCGCGGGGGAAGCACAAGATGCCGAGCCCCACCACGGCGAGGACGGTCAGGACGCCGGCCCATCGCATCCACGGGGTCTCGCCCGAGGGGTCGAAGATCTCGGCCCGCGGCCAGGCGAGGTTGACCGTCATGAGCAGTCCGTACCCCACGGCCATGACGTTCACGGGGATTCCCCAGCGGCCCAGCGAGAACAGCGGCTTGCCCTCGGCGTCGGTGAGCCGGGGGCCGTTGGGCCACCCCTTGAGCCGACGCAGGAGCAGCGGCGCGGTCACGCAGAGGTAGGCGAGATAGATGAGGATGATGCACACCGAGGCGAGGGTGGCGAAGATGGCGGCGTTGCCCATGTTGACCAGCAGGATCGCGATGCATGACAGACCGATGAGCACGGCCGGGGCGATCGGGGTGCCGGTGCGGGGGTTGACGCGTGACAGGGTCGCGGAGAAGGGCAGGCGCCCGTCGCGGGCCATCGAGAACATCAACCGGGTGGCCGCGGTCTGGATGGCGAGGGTGCAGATGAAGATGGCCACGACGACCACCACGAGGAGCACCTTGCCCCAGAAGTTCCCGAGCACGGAGTTGAGGACGTACGGCAGGCCCTCGGTGGCCAGCCGGCCGTCGGTGAGGCTGGGCGCGGCCATGAGCGCGGCGAGGATCATGAGCCCACCGCCGAACGCCGAGACGGTCAGTGCCATCCGGATGGTGCGGGGGGCGACCCGGCGCGGGTTGACGGTCTCCTCGGCGAGCTCGCCGGCCGAGCCGAATCCCACCATCACGTAGGCGGCCATGAGTCCGGAGACGACCCAGGCCCAGATGTATCCGGGCTGATCCCCCATGCCGGCGGTGTCGAAGACGACCTGCGGCCCGCGGACGGCGTGCGTCAGCAGCGCGAGGATCACCGCGACGACGCCGACGATCTCGCAGGTCACACCGATGTTGTTGACGTAGGCCATCCACCTGATGCCGAGCGAGTTGATCGTGGTGGTGATGACGAGGAGCACCGATCCGAGCAGGACCGCGTTCGCCGCTCCGGAGGGCGAGGTGAGGGCCGGGTCGTCGCCGACGAACTGGAAGCCGGACCAGATGCTGGGCAGCACGACCTGCAGCGCGATGGCCGCGGCCGAGGCGGTGACGATCTGGGCGAGGATCATGAACCAGCCGCCGAACCACCCGACGACCTCGCCGCCCATCCGCCGGGACCACTGGTAGATCGCTCCCGAGATGGGGTACCGGGCCGCGAGCTCCGCGAAGCACAACGCGACCAGGAACTGGCCGGCGAACACGATCGGCCAGGTCCAGAAGAAGGCCGGGCCGCCGAACCCGTACCCGAGGCCGAACAGCTGGAAGATGGTCGTGAGGATCGAGACGAACGAGAACCCGGCGGCGAACGAGGCGAACGTGCCGAGGCTGCGGTGGAGTTGTTGGTCGTAGCCGAGATCGGCGAGGTCGTCGTGATCACCCCGACGTTCGGGGGCCGGGGTGGTGAGTCCGGAGGGGTCACTCATGTCCGGCACTCCTCTCGGGGCGGGGGTCTGTGAACCCGGGTGGCGCCAGGAGCAGTTCCTGTCTGCCGATAGTTTTCCCACCGCGTGTGACCCTCGGGTTGCCTGATGTTTCGATCCGATTAACACGCCCTCACGCCGTCGTTCCCCGCTCGCCGGGCCGCCCGACCGCGTGGTCGAATGCCCTCATGGCGCCTTCCCGTGATCCCCACGACGAGCGCGCGCGGGCCTGGTCCGACGGGTTGCGGCGTGAGCTGGCGGCGCGTCTCGGACCGGCGGTGGCACACGCGGTGTGGGTCACCGGATCGGTGGGCCGGGGGGAGGCAGTCCCGGGTAGCGACCTGGAATCCCTCGCCGTCGTCTGTGACCCCGGTGACCCTGGTGACCCTGGTGACCCCGACGACCGTGCGGTACGCCGCGCCGTCGCCTCCACCGACCTCTCCCGCGCACCGTGGTTCGCCGAGACCTCCCCCGCCTCGGCCGCCG
>NZ_JAALEE010000270.1:0-8514 GCF_014145265.1 Dietzia sp. CW19
CGAGGGCGCGCGGCTGGTGCTGACGGACCGCGACGCCGCCGGGTTGCAGACGGCGGCACAGGCCTGCCGGGACGCGGGTGGCGCGGTGCTGGGCTCCGAGACCGTGGACATCACCGAGCACGAGGCGGTGATGGGGTTCGGCGAGAGCACGATCGCCGCGCACGGCGCCCCGCACGCGATCTTCCACGTCGCGGGCAACTCGGCATGGGGGCGGCCCGACCTGCTCGAACACCGCGTCTGGCGGTCCATGGTCGAGGTCAACCTCATGGGCACCATCCACGTGATCGAGGCGTTCGTCCCGGCGATGATGGCGGCGAAGCGACCCGCCGCGCTCGTCATGGTCTCGTCCGCCGCCGGTCTGCTGGGTCTGCCGTGGCACGCCGCGTACAGCGCCGCCAAGTTCGGCATCCGTGGCATCGCCGAGGTGCTCCGCTTCGACCTGGCGCCGTACGGGATCGGCGTGCACCTGGTGTGTCCCGGCGGGGTGGACACCCCGTTGGTGGAGACCGTCGAGATCGCGGGCGTGGACCGTTCGAACCCGCAGGTCGCCAAGACCGTGGACCAGTTCAGGCGCCATGCCGTCACCCCGGAGGTCGCGGCCGAGAAGACACTCGAGGGCGTACGCAAGGGGCGCTACATCGTCTACACCTCGCCGGACATCCGACTGGGGTTCGCCGCCCAGAAGTTCGCTCCGCCGCTCTACACGCTCGCGATGCGACTCCTGAGCCGTCGCATCAACAAGGCCGGAGAGGGAATCCTCCCGTGAGGGGGATGGAGACCCTCAACGACGCCGCCATCCTGCTGGCCCGGCTCGGGCTCGGGGCGGTGTTCGTGGCCCACGGATGGCAGAAGTTCTTCACGCTGGGGTTGAGCCGGGTGGGCGAGCAGTTCGCCGGGTACGGGATCCCGCAACCGGAGGTGACCGCCGCGGTCGTCGCCGGGGTCGAGTTGATCGCGGGGATCGCCCTCATCGCGGGCATCCTCACGCCGCTGGCCGGGATCCTGCTGGCGGTGGACATGGCGGGAGCCCTGTATTTCGTCCATGCCACCAACGGGCCCTTCGTCACCCAGAACGGCTGGGAGCTCGTGGTGGCACTCGGGGTGGGCGTGTTGCTCATCGCGGCGGTCGGGGCGGGCCGGTTCAGCATCGACCGGGCGCTGGGCGGGTAGGGCCGGCGTCGCTCGCGGTGGGCGGCACGGCGGGGCGAGTCGAGGCTAACGCCAGGACGGCAGCCAGAGCTGCTGGTTCCATTCCGTCGAGGTGATGGGCATCCCCGACAGGATGGGCAGCATGTAGAGGAAGTTGGCCACCACGAGCCCCAGATAGAGGCACACGATCGCCCGGCCGATCGTCTTGCGCCGTGGCGAGTCGGTGGACCTGCCGGCGATCTCGCCCAGCACCAGCGCGACCATCATCACGAAGAACGGCACCAGCACCGAGGCGTAGAAGAAGTACATCTGGCGGTCGTGCTGGAAGAACCACGGCAGATAGCCGGCCATGTAGCCGACGAGCGGGAACGCGTACCGGCCGTCGCGGCAGATGACGGCCCGCCAGAACGCCCAGCCGAGCACCGGGATCGCGAGCCACCAGATCGCGGGCGTACCGAGGAGCATGATGGCGCGGACGCAGGAGTCCTGACCGCAGCCGGTCACGTCCTCGCCCTGCTCGACGTAATAGAGCATCGGCCGCAGGCTCATCGGCCAGGTCCACGGCTTGGACTCCCACGGGTGTCGGTTGCCCGCCGAGGTGGTGAGCGAGGAGTGGAAGTCGAGCACGGACGACTGGTAGTACAGCCACGACTGGAGTGAGTCGGGCAGCCAGTTGTCGTCGACCTTTGACCCCACCGCGTGCCGGTACACCGAGTTCTCGCCGGCGAACCACGGGAGCCAGGTGAACATGTGGATCAGGGCGGGCCAGATGACCAGGGTGACGAAGGCCGGGACGGCATCCCGGAGCAGCGTGCCCGCCAGCGGTCGCCGCACCCCGTAGCGGCTGCGCAACGCCCAGTCCCAGGCCACCGTCATGAGGCCGAAGAACGCGATGAAGTACAGGCCCGACCACTTGACGCCGAGGGCCAGCCCGAGCATGACGCCGGCGGTGAACCGCCACCAGCGGAAGCCCAGTCGCGGTCCGAAGTCCGACAGGTGGAGCCGGCCGGCGAGCGCGGCGCGGTGCATCCGGCCGCGCATCTGGTCGCGGTCGACGAGCAGGGCACCGGCGGCGGCAGTGACGAACAGGACCTGGTAGATGTCGAGCATGCCGATGCGGGAGGTCACGAAGGTGACCCCGTCCAGACACAGCAGCAGGCCCGCGACCAGGCCGAGTTGCGTGGATCGGGTCAGCCGCCTGGTGATCCGCATGACCATGAGCACCACGAGCACGCCGCAGATCGCGGCGGTGAACCGCCAGCCCAGTGGGGTGTAGCCGAAGAGCAGTCCGCCCAGCGACTCGATCTGCTTGGCGACGGGCGGGTGGACCACCAGTCCGTAGGCCGGGTTCTCCTCGATCCCCAGCTGCGCGATGCTGAACGACTGCGGCGCGTAGTGCTTCTCGTCGAAGACCGGGGTGCCCTCGTCCGTGGCGGAGGTCAGGCCCCAGAAGCGCGAGAGGAAGGCCAGGACCAGGATGACGCCGGTGGCGATCCAGTCGCGGGGGGTGTCGACCGGCCCGGTGTCCGGATCCGGGAGCGGGCGGCCCGGGGATCGCACGCCTGGGGTCGAGGTCACACCGCGAGCATAATGGTGGCCTTCCCGGGACCGGGGACACGGGCAGGGCAGGACGCGGGCGAGACGCGGACGAGACTCCGGCGGGACGCGGGCGCGGACATCGGCGACCGGGGACGGGGGCGACCGGGGATAGGGTGGAGCGCATGACGTCCGGACGTGTCGTGTTGGCGGCCACCCCCATAGGGAATCCGGGCGACGCCTCCTCCCGGCTGAAGGACCTGCTCGCCACCGCCGACGTCGTGGCCGCCGAGGACACCCGGCGTCTGCGCGGGCTCGCCACGGCGCTCGGGGTGACGGTCCCCGGCCGGGTCATGAGCTTCTACGAGCACAACGAGACGGGCCGCGTGCCCCAGCTGATGGACCGGGTCCGCGCCGGTGACGTGGTGGCCGTGGTGACCGACGCCGGGATGCCCGCGGTGTCGGACCCGGGGTATTCGCTGGTCACCGCGTGTATCGAGGCCGGGCTCCCGGTGACCTGCCTTCCCGGCCCGTCGGCCGTCACCACGGCACTGGTGCTCAGCGGCCTGCCCGTGGACCGGTTCTGTTTCGACGGCTTCCCCCCGCGCCGCGCTGGTCGTCGCCGGACCTGGCTGGCCCGGCTTGCTGCGGAGGAGCGCACGTGCGTGTTCTTCGAGTCGCCCCACCGCCTCGGGGACACTCTCGCCGAGGCGGCGGAGGTGCTGGGCGCCGGTCGGCGCGCGGCGGTGTGCCGTGAGCTCACCAAGACGTACGAGGAGGTCCTGCGGGGCACGCTCGGCGAGCTGGCCGAGCGGACCGCCGACGGGGTCCGCGGGGAGATCGTGGTGGTGATCGAGGGGGCGGACGCCGCGGACTCGACCGCCACGACCGAGGACCTGGTCGAGATCGTGGAGGAGCGGGTCGAGGCGGGAGAGCGGCTCAAGGACGCCTGCGCGGCCGTCGCCGAGGGCTCGTCACTGACCAAGCGGGAGCTCTACCAGGCGGTCGTCGACTCGCGGGGCTGAGCACCTCGCGGGGCTGACCACCACGTCGCGCGCTGCCGACTACCAGGGCACCGGTCCACCGCCCCAGGTGAACGCGGCCTTGTGTACGCACTCGTCCCACTCGGCGTTGGGGTCCGAGTCGATGGTGATGCCGCCGCCCACGCCCAACTCGACGCGCCCGTCGGGGGTGGCCTCGAGGGTGCGGATGGCCACCGCGAGCTCGAGGTCCCGGCCCAGGGCGAGGCCGTACGCCCCGCAGTGCAGGCCCCGCGACCGCGGTTCCCACCCGGCGATCAGCTCGCGGGCCCGTGCCTTCGGCGTCCCCGTCACCGAGGCCGGGGGGAAGGTGGCCTCCACCAGCGCCGCGTTGTCCGCGGTCGTGCGGGCGGTGACGGTGGAGACCAGGTGGTGCACGCCGGGCGCCGGGCGGATGGCGAGCAGGTCGGTCACGGTCACCGACCCGACGTCGGCCACGCGCCCGAGGTCGTTGCGGACCAGGTCCACGATCATGATGTTCTCCGCGATGTCCTTCGCGGACCCCAGCAAGAGCGCCGGGTCCAGGTCCGCCGCCAGCGTGCCCTTGATGGGGCTGGACCGCACCTGATCGCCGCGGCGCACCAGGTACTCCTCGGGCGAGAACCCGAGGACGGCGCCCCAGGGTCCCTCGAGATACGCCGAGCGTGCGGCGGGGGAGTGGCCGGCGATCGCGAGGAAGGTCTCGAGCGGGTCCGCGCGGAGCCTGCCGTGCAGTCGCGTGCTCAGACAGGCCTGGTAGACCTCGCCCGCGCGGATCGCCTCGAGACAGTCCGTCACGGCCGAGCGGTGCGCCCCGCGGTCCGGCGCGGCCCAGTCCGGGAAGTGGTCGGCAGGGTTGTCGTCGTTGTCGTCGTTGTCGTTGTTGTCGTTGTTGTCGTTGTTGTCGTCGTCCTGGCGGCCGTCACGTCGGGCGGCACCGTGGTCGCGGACCACCTGCGCCGGGTCGGGGGCGTCGCCGTGGCGTGTCCACCGGCCGTCGGCGTCGAGGGTGAGCCACCCGGAGGCCTCGCCGCGCACCGCGGCCGGGAGCGGTGGGGCGGCGCCGGGCACGGTGTCGGGAAAGGACCGATAGACGACGACGAGGTGGTCGCTCTCCTCGAACGCCGACTCCTGCGACACGGGCCGGAGGTCGACCGACGGGACCACCACGGCGCGGCGATCCCGCCAGTCGCCGAGGAAGGCGGCAGGGGGCGCCAGGCCGTGTGACCGCGCCCGTTCCCGCAGCGCACGGAGCAGCTCCGGGACGGGTATCAGACGCTCGCGCACCCGTTCATGCTTACACGCACCTGTGCTGGTGAAGAACTTATTATCTTGCACAGCGCCAAAGTTGTTGACAAGGTTTCAGGAATGTCCACCTCTAGAGAACAGAAGAGTGACCCCGGGAACACGCCACCTCCCGCGCCGACGGCACGGCCTCGCGCGGACTTCGCGGTGATCGTCCCCGCCGCCGTGATCGCCCTGATCGTGGTGGTGTGGGGCTTGTTCTACACGGTCTCGTTCGAGAGCGCCGCGGGTCGGGCGTTCGACGTGGTGGTCCACACGGTGGGCTGGTTGTTCATCGTGGTGGCCACCACGGTCGTGGCCTATACCGTCTATCTGGCGTTCTCCCGCTTCGGCGGGATCCGGCTGGGAGGCGACCACGAGAAGCCTGAGTACTCCACCCGGTCCTGGATCGCCATGATGTTCGCCGCGGGCATGGGCATCGGTCTGATGTTCTACGGCGTGTCCGAGCCGCTCACCCACTTCCAGACCCCGCCGCCGGGTCAGGAGCAGCAGTACGACGTGGCCATGGCCACCACCGCCTTCCACTGGACCCTGCATCCGTGGTCCATGTACGCCATCGTCGGCCTGGCCCTCGCGCTGGCGGCCTACCGCTTCAAGCGCGGCCACCTGATCTCGCAGGCGTTCGTCCCGCTGATCGGCGAGAAGCGGGCCAACGGGTGGATGGGCAAGGTGCTCGACATCGCGACGGTCGTGGCCACGATCTTCGGTACCGCCGCCTCGCTCGGTCTCGGCGCGCTGCAGATCCGGGCCGGGCTGAACGAGACCGGTGCGGTCAGCGGCGGCGGCATCGCGCTCGTCGTGGGCGTCATCGTGGTCCTGGGACTGGTGTTCCTCGCCTCGGCGGCCTCCGGGATCGGCAACGGCGTCCGGATCCTGTCCAACATCAACCTGGTGCTGGCGGTCTCGCTCGCGCTGTTCGTCGCGATCTTCTCCGGCGCGCTGTTCTTCATGCTCGACCTGGTCCCCACCACCGTCGGTGCGTACTTCTCCGACTTCTTCGAGATGGCCTCCCGCACCGCGGTGAGCGAGAACGGCGAGGCGGCCGAGTGGCTGTCCGGCTGGACGGTCTTCTACTGGGCCTGGTGGATCTCCTGGTCGCCCTTCGTCGGGATGTTCCTCGCCCGGATCAGCCGGGGCCGCACGGTCCGCGAGTTCATCATCGGCGTGGTCCTCATACCCAGCACGCTGTCGGTGCTGTGGTTCTCGATCTTCGGCGGGTTCGCCCTGTATCTCGAGGACGCCGGTCGGAGCATCTTCGGCGACGGTTCGCTCGAGCCCCAGCTGTTCAACCTGCTCCGCGAACTGCCGCTCGCGCCGGTGCTCATGGTGGTCGCCATGGTGCTCATCGCCGTCTTCTTCATCACCTCGGCCGACTCGGCGTCGATCGTCATGGGCGGCATGGCCCAGCACGGGGTCGAGGAGCCGTCACGGTGGATCGTCATGCTCATGGGTACCTTCACCGCGGCGGTCGCGATCATCATGCTCCTCGCGGGCGACGGCGGCGGGAACGCGCTGTCGAGCCTGCAGAACATGACCATCATCGCGGCGTCACCGTTCGTCCTGGTGCTGATCGCCCTGTGCGTGTCGATCCACAAGTCGCTCTCGCACGATCCGGCGGCCGAGAACGCCTGACGCGGGCCGGGTGCACTCCCGGCACGGCGGCCGCGGACGCGACCACTACTCTGGACGCATGGCGAAGACAGTCCTTACCGCGGTCGCATGGCCGTACGCGAACGGCCCCCGGCACATCGGACACGTCTCCGGGTTCGGGGTGCCGTCGGACGTCTTCTCCCGGTACCAGCGGATGGCCGGCAACGACGTGCTGATGGTCTCGGGCACCGACGAGCACGGCACCCCGCTGCTCGTGCAGGCCGAGAAGGAGGGGGTGTCGGTCCAGTCGCTCGCGGACCGGTACAACCGGGTGATCGTCGACGACCTGGCCGGACTGGGGCTGAGCTACGACCTGTTCACCCGCACCACCACCCGGAACCACTACTCGGTGGTCCAGGAGCTCTTCCGGGGCCTGCACCGCAACGGGTACATGGTGGCCAAGACCACCACCGGGGCGGTGAGCCCGTCGACGGGCCGCACCCTGCCGGACCGGTACATCGAGGGCACCTGCCCGATCTGCGGCTACGACGGCGCCCGGGGCGACCAGTGCGACAACTGCGGCAACCAGCTGGACCCGGCGGACCTGAAGAACCCGGTCTCCAAGATCAACGGTGAGACCCCGAAGTTCATCGAGACCGAGCACTGGTTCCTGGACCTGCCCGCCCTCGCGGACTCGCTGGGGGACTGGCTCAAGGGTCGGAAGGACTGGCGGCCCAACGTCCTGAAGTTCTCGCTCAACCTGCTCGAGGACCTACGTCCGCGTGCGATGAGCCGGGACATCGACTGGGGGATCCCGATCCCGGTCGAGGGCTGGCAGGACCGGGGCGACAAGAAGCTCTACGTGTGGTTCGACGCCGTGGTGGGCTACCTGTCCGCCTCGATCGAGTGGGCGTGGCGCTCGGGTGAGCCCGAGGCGTGGCGTCGCTGGTGGACCGACCCCGAGGCCGTCTCCCACTACTTCATGGGCAAGGACAACATCACGTTCCACTCGCAGATCTGGCCGGCCGAGCTCATCGGCTACGACGGCCGGGGTGCGCACGGTGGCGAGCCGGGCGCGCTCGGTGCGCTCGGCCTGCCCACCGAGGTGGTCTCGTCGGAGTTCCTCACCATGTCCGGGTCCAAGTTCTCCTCCTCGCGGGGCGTGGTGATCTACGTCCGCGACTTCCTGGCGGAGTTCGGCCCCGACTCGCTGCGGTACTTCATCTCGGTGGCCGGCCCGGAGAACCAGGACACCGACTTCACCTGGGACGAGTTCGTGCGACGCACCAACGCCGAGCTCGTGGGCGGCTGGGGCAACCTGGTCAACCGCACGGTGTCGATGGCGCACAAGAACTTCGGCGAGATCCCGCGCCCCGGCACCCTGACCGACCTCGACGCCGAACTCCTGCGTGACGCGGAGTCCGCGTTCGCCACGGTCGGCGGCCACCTCGAGCGCTCCCGCTTCAAGGCCGGTGCCACCGAGGCGATGCGGATCGTCGGCGCCGCGAACCGCTACATCGCCGCGACCGAGCCGTGGAAGCTGGCCAAGGAGCCGGACCAGCGCGAGCGCCTGGGCACCGTGCTGCACACCGCCCTGCAGGTGGTCTCCGACGCCAACACCCTGCTCACCCCGTACCTGCCGTCGGCCGCGCAGCAGATCCACGGCGCGATCGGCGGGCAGGGCGTGTGGGCCGCGTCGCCGCAGGTCCACGAGGTGATCGACGACATGCCGGTGGACCTGGTCGGGACGGGCCTGCCCGAGGCCGGGCGCAGCTACCCGGTGATCATGGGCGACTACGCCTCCGAGCAGGCCCGGTGGGCGCGCACCGAGCTCACCCCCGGGACCCCGCTGGCCAAGCCCAGCCCGCTGTTCGCCAAGGTCGACCCGGAACTCGCCGAGACCGGACCCGCCTGG
>NZ_JAALEE010000271.1:0-4388 GCF_014145265.1 Dietzia sp. CW19
CGCGAGGGAGAAGGCGATGGCAACCGGCGACCGTGATCGGCCGAGGGGCCGGAGGATGGTCATGGCCCCCCACCTGAGCGGCCTGGACCCGGACCCGGACCGCGGCGCGGAGATCGAGCAGAAGTCGCCCGGTGAGCGCGACGGCGCCGTGCCCCGCGGCGAGTTCGTCCGCAGTGTGGTCGGGACCGTCGCCGGGGTCGCGGCCGCGGTGCTGGTCTACACGGTCATGCCGGGGGACCTGGAGCACAATGCGCGACTGACCGCTGCCGTGGCGGTGCTGCTGGGGATCTGGTGGATGACCGAGTGCATCCCCATCCCCGCCACGGCGCTGGTGCCGCTCATCGCGTTCCCGGTGCTGGGTCAGGACATCTCGGTCGACGACGTCGGCGCCCAGTACGGCAACAACATCATCTTCCTGTTCATGGGCGGATTCCTCATCGCGATCGCCATGCAGAGGTGGAACCTGCACCGACGGATCGCCCTGCTGACGGTCCGGGCGATGGGCACCCGCTCGACACGGGTCATCGCCGGGTTCATGATCGCGACCGGCTTCCTGAGCATGTGGGTGTCCAACACCGCCACGGCCGTGATGATGCTGCCGATCGGCGTCTCCGTCCTCATGCTCGCCTCCGAACTGGGCGGGACCGGGTCCGGAGGGCAGGAGGACGACCCCGAGGGGTCGATGGCCCGGATGGACTCCTCGTCGGACCCGACGTCCGACGAGGTCAAGAAGGCCGTCATCCGGTCGAACTTCGGGACCGCCCTCATGTTGGGCATCGCTTACGCCGCGTCGATCGGATCGCTGGCGACGATCATCGGAACCCCGCCCAACACCCTGCTCGCCGGCTACCTCGAGAGCGAGCACGGCATCATCCTGGGTTTCGGCCGGTGGATGATGGTGGGTCTCCCACTGTCGATCGTGATGCTCCTGGTCGCCTGGTTCCTGCTCACCAAGGTGCTGTTCAAGCCGGAGGTGGAGCGGATCCCCGGGGGGCGGCAACTGTTCGACGACGAGCTGCGCAGCCTCGGCCCCATCTCGTCGGGCGAGAAACGCGTCCTGGCCGTGTTCGTCGCCGCCGCCGTCGCGTGGGTGACCGTGCCGTTGGTGTGGGAGGACCCGCCCGTCTCCGACGCGGGGATCGCGTTGATCGCCGGACTCGTGCTGTTCCTGCTTCCCGCCGACACCGCGCGTGGCGTTCGCCTGTTGACGTGGGAGGCCGCGCTCGCCCTGCCCTGGGGGGTGCTCCTGCTCTTCGGCGGCGGGCTGGCGCTGTCGGCCCAGTTCTCCGGGTCCGGGCTCACCGACTGGATCGGTGAGAAGTCCGCCGCCCTCGGTGGCCTGCCGGTCGTCCTGCTGGTCGTCGTCGCCGCCGGCGGGGTCCTCATCCTGACCGAACTGACCAGCAACACCGCGACCGCTGCGACGTTCCTGCCGGTCGCGGGTGGGGTGGCGCTGGGTCTCGGGCTCGACCCGATGCTGCTGGCGGTCCCGGTCGCCCTGGCCGCCACCTGCGCGTTCATGCTGCCGGTGGCGACCCCGCCCAACGCCATCGCGTACGGATCCGGATACGTGACGATCGGCCAGATGATCCGCGGCGGGGTGTGGCTCAACCTCGTGGGGATCGTGCTCATCACGCTCGTCACCATGACCCTCCTGGTGTGGGTGTTCGGACTGACCTCCTGACGGGGGCGATAGCGTCGGGGGCATGAGCGTCGCGCGTACCCCCTCTCTCAGGTCGGCCGTCGAGCCGTTCCACGTCATGAGTGTCCTGGCCGCGGCGGCGCGGCGTCAGGAGACCCACGGCGACGTGATCTCCCTGTGTGCCGGGCAGCCCTCGACCCCGGCGCCCGGGCCGGTGCTGGAGGCCGCACGGCGCGCGGTGGACGGCGAGATCCTCGGCTACACCGAGGCGATCGGAATCCGACCGCTCCGGGAGGCGATCGCGGACCACCACCGGCGGGTGGACGGTGTCGAGGTGACCGCCGACGACGTCGTCGTCACCACCGGGTCGTCCGGCGGATTCACGGTGCTCTTCCTGGCCGCGTTCGATCCCGGGGACACCGTCGTCATGGCCCGCCCCGGGTACCCCGCCTACCGCAACACCCTCCAGGCCCTGGGCTGCCGCGTCCACGAGATCGCCTGCGGCCCCGGGACCCGGTACCAACCCACGGTCGCGCAGCTCGAGGCGGTCACGGTGGAGCTGGGCCACCCACCCGCCGGCCTCATCGTGGCCAGTCCCGCCAACCCGACCGGGACGATCATCGACGCCGCCGAGCTCGCCGCCCTCGCGCGCTGGTGCGAGGCCAACGGCACGTTGCTGGTCAGCGACGAGATCTACCACGGCGTCACCTACGGCCGGGAGTGCGCGAGCGCATGGCGGACGAGCCGCGAGTCCGTGGTGATGGGCTCGGTGTCCAAATACTTCTCCATGACCGGCTGGCGGATCGGGTGGATGCTGCTGCCGCAGTACCTGGGCGCCCCCGTGGACCGGCTCATCGGCAACCTCACCATCTGCCCGCCCGCGCACGCCCAGTTCGCCGCCGTCGCCGCGTTCACCGAGGACTCGGCAGCCGAGCTCGACTCCCACGTGGAGCGGTACGCCCGGAACCGCGAGCTCGTGCTGCGCCGACTCGCGGGACTCGGGGTGGGGGAGACCGCACCTCCCGACGGAGCCTTCTACACCTACTTCGACGTCTCGCAGTGGACCGACGACTCGGTGGCGTGGTGCGCGGAGATCCTCGAACGCACGGGGGTCGCGCTGACACCCGGCGTCGACTTCGACACCGTCGACGGTCGGCACACGGTGCGCCTGAGCTTCGCCGGGGACACCGCCGAGATCGCCGAGGCGATGGACCGACTGGAGGCCGTACTGGTCCCGCGTCAGCCGCCCACGGGTTAACGTCGGCGCATGGGTTCCGCCGAGATCATCACCACCATCGTCTACATCACCCGCCCGTGGCTGTTGCTCGAGGCGCCGCTGACGGTGGATCAGGTCTACCTCAACGCGCGCGAGATCCTCGCCGGGTCCACCGGCGGCTCGATGATCTCCTGACCGGGCTGCGATACTGGGGGCGTGACCGCCCAGAACGCCGTACCCGCCCGGGCCACCAAGCCCCGGATCTCCAACGTCCTCGCCTCGCGCTACGCGAGCGCCGACCTGGCCACTCTGTGGTCCGCCGAGCACAAGATCGTGCTCGAGCGGCAGCTGTGGATCGCCGTCCTGCGCGCTCAGCGTGATCTGGGAGTCACCGTTCCCGACGGTGTGATCGAGGCCTACGAGGCCGTGATCGATCGCGTGGACCTGGCGTCGATCGCCGAGCGCGAGCGGGTGACCCGGCACGATGTCAAGGCCCGGATCGAGGAGTTCAACGCCCTCGCCGGACACGAGCAGATCCACAAGGGAATGACGAGCCGGGACCTCACCGAGAACGTCGAGCAGCTCCAGGTGATCCGCTCCCTCGAGTTGGTCCGCGACCGCGGGGTGGCAGCGGTTCGCCGGTTGGCCGAGCACGCGGTGGCGCACCGCGACCAGGTGATGGCCGGCCGCAGCCACAACGTCGCCGCGCAGGCCACCACCCTGGGCAAGCGCTTCGCCTCCGCGGCCGATGAGCTGCTGTTGGCGCTCGAGCGGGTCGACTCACTGATGGAGCGGTACCCCCTGCGCGGTATCAAGGGCCCGATGGGCACCGCGCAGGACATGCTCGACCTGCTCGGGGGCGACGCCGGGAAGATGTCGGAGCTCGAGAGCCGCATCGCCGGGCACCTGGGCTTCTCCCGGACCCTGGACTCGGTCGGCCAGGTGTACCCGCGGTCCCTCGACCACGAGGTCGTCTCCGCGCTGGTCCAGTTGGGCGCCGGCCCGTCCTCGCTGGCCCACACGATCCGGCTGATGGCCGGACACGAGCTGGTCACCGAGGGTTTCCAGCCCGGCCAGGTCGGGTCGTCGGCGATGCCGCACAAGATGAACACCCGGTCCTGCGAGCGGGTCAACGGGCTCCAGGTGGTCCTCCGCGGGTACGGCTCCATGGCCGCCGAGCTCGCCGGCGCGCAGTGGAACGAGGGCGACGTCTTCTGCTCGGTGGTGCGTCGTGTCGCTCTGCCGGATGCGTTCTTCGCGCTGGACGGCATGTTCGAGACGTTCCTGACCGTGCTCGACGAGTTCGGGGCGTACCCGGCCGTGATCGACAAGGAGCTCCAGCGCTACCTGCCGTTCCTCGCCACCACCAAGGTCCTCATGGCGGCCGTCCGGGCCGGGGTCGGCCGAGAGGTCGCGCACGAGGCGATCAAGGAGAACGCGGTGGCGGTGGCGTTGGCGATGCGGGAGGAGGGCCGCGAGCCCGACCTCGTCGACCGGCTCGCCGCCGACGACCGGCTGCCGCTGGACCGC
>NZ_JAALEE010000272.1:0-3762 GCF_014145265.1 Dietzia sp. CW19
TCGGCGGTGCCGTGGTCCGCGGCGGAGGCCGTCCTGTCGGCCAGGCCGATCACCCCGCGGTGGACGAGCCCGTTGATCGACAACACGGCGATGAGGAGCACGAGACCCAGCGCCACGACGCGGGCGAGTGGGGCCGGGACGTGGGGTGCGGCGATCCGGGTCAGCGCCGCCGTGCCACGCCGGATCCCCCTGGCCGCCGCGAGGATGACCGTCGCGACCAGTAGTGACAGCACCAGGACGAGCAGGTAGTTGGCGCGGTCGATGCGCTCGACGCCGGCCAGGTCCCGGGTGATCTGCTGCCACCAGGACCCCAGGACCAGGAACGTCGGGACGGTCACCGCGGCCGTGACGGCCAGGGACCACCACCCGATCCTGCGCAGGCGGGCGGAATGGTCCGGGGAGACCCCGCAGGAGCGGACCGCCCATGCGATCACGCAGCCCAGACCGTACCCGGTCGCGAGGCTGATCCCGGTCGCCACGGCCTGCAGGGGCCACACCCGCGGCAACAGGGAGGGCGTCATGGACCACACGAAGAACAGCAGCGCGACGGCCAGTCCGACCGGGTGCAGGGAACGGGTGAAGCCGCGGATCGTCTCCGTCGACGGTGTCGTGGTCAAGACCGGTACAGGGGTGAGAAGACCGTGGCGGAGCGCCAGGCGCGTGAGCGGAGTCTATCCCCGCGCACGCGCCCCGAGGCTCAGCTCTCGAGGTGGAGCCCCAGTTCGCGCGCCGCGAGCGCGGCGTACTTGGAGGTCTGCTCGAACGCCGACTCCAGGGGGTTCGCGTCGGTGACGTCGGCGATCTCGTTCCACCGCTCGGCCACGACCTCGGGGGTGCGGGCGTTGTCCGGGAGGTAGACCCCGCGGCTCTCGACCATCTGGGAGACGGCGAACACGCCGGCGCCGGCACCGAGGATGGTCTTGGTGGGCGCGTCCTCGCTGACCATGAACAGGGCGCCGGGCGCGATGGTCTCCGGGCCCATGATGTCCAGGACCCGCTGTGGGAGCAGGTCCTCGGTCATGCGGGTGGCGGCCGTGGGGGCGATGGAGTTGACCTTGATGTTCTTCTTGGCGCCCTCGATGGCGAGCACGTTCATCAGGCCGACCAGGCCGGACTTGGCGGCGGCGTAGTTGCTCTGGCCGAAGTTGCCGTAGATACCCGAGGACGAGGTGGTCATGAGGATGCGGCCGTATCCGGCCTCGGCCATGTGGGGCCAGACGGCCTTGGTGCAGTTGACCGAGCCCATGAGGTGGACCTCGAGGACCTTGCGGAAGTCGTCGTTGTCCATCTTGGCGAACGACTTGTCGCGCAGGATGCCGGCGTTGTTCATGAGGATGTCGATGCGCCCCCACTTGTCGATGACCGAGGAGACCAGCGCGTCGACCGCGGCCTCGTCGGTGATGTCGTTGCCGTCGACCATGGCCTCGCCGCCGGTGGCGACGATCTCGTCGACGACGCGCTGGGCCGGGGAGGTGGTGCCACCCTCGCCGTGGACGTCGCCGCCGAGGTCGTTGACGACGACCTTGGCGCCGCGCTCGGCCAGGGCGAGGGCGTAGGCGCGGCCGAGGCCGCCTCCGGCGCCGGTGATGATCGCGACGCGGTCGGTGAAATCGATGGGATTGACCATGGGTGACTCCTGGTGTTGAGAGGGGGTCGGTTCAGTTGGTGGGTGGCTGTGCTGCGACGAGGCCGTGACTGCGCGGGGACCCTGTCGGCTCCGGGCTCCGGCTCACACACGGCCCCGCGGCAGGGGACGTGGTGGACCGGATCGCCCCGCGTCGGCTCCGGTCAGCCGAGCTCGCCGCGGACGTACGACTCGTAGGCCGGGAGGTCGAGGAAGCCGTGCCCGGACAGGCCGATCACGATGGACGGGCCCGTGCCCGCCTCCCCGGTGTGCCTGCGGGCCTCGTCGAACGCGCCGGCGAGGGCGTGGGTGGACTCGGGCGCGGGCACGATGCCCTCGGCCTTGGCGAACTCGACACCGGCGGCGAAGGCGACGTTCTGTTCCACCGCGATCGAGTCGAGCAGGCCGAGGTGCTTGACGTGACTGACGAGCGGTGCCATCCCGTGGTACCGGAGACCGCCCGAGTGGATGGGGTCCGGGACGAAGTCCTGGCCCAGCGTGTACATCTTCATGAGCGGGGTCAGTCCCGCCACGTCGCCGTGGTCGTATCGGAACTCGCCCTCGGTCATGGACGGGCAGGCGGTCGGTTCGACGGCCACGATCCTCGTCTGCGCCCCGGCCAGGTTCTCGCGGATGAACGGGAACGCCAGACCAGCGAGGTTGGAGCCGCCCCCGGCGCACCCGAAGACGAAGTCGGGCGCGGCCTCCCCGAACATCTCGAGCTGTTTGAGGGCCTCTTCGCCGATGATCGTCTGGTGCAGGCACACGTGGTTGAGGACGGAACCCAGGGAGTAGCGGGCCTCGGGGTCGCCCGCCGCCACCTCGACCGCCTCCGACACCGCCATACCCAGCGAACCGGGGGTGTGGGGGTCTTTGGCGAGGAAGGACCGGCCCGCCTCGGTCAGGTCGGAGGGGCTCGGGTGGACGGACGCGCCGAAGGTCTCCATGAGCATCCGGCGGTACGGCTTGGACTCGAAGGACGCCTTGACCTGCCAGACCTCCACCTCGATGCCGAAGGCCTGACCGGCGAACGCCAGCGACGCGCCCCACTGACCGGCGCCGGTCTCGGTGGTGAGCTTGGTGATGCCCTCCGCGGCGTTGTAGTACGCCTGGGCCACGGCCGTGTTGGGCTTGTGTGAGCCGACCGGGCTGGTGCCCTCGTACTTGTAGTAGATCCTCGCCGAGGTGCCGAGGGCCTTCTCGAGTCGGCGGGCCCGGATGAGGGGCGAGGGCCGCCACAGCCGGTAGATCTCCCGCACCTCCTCGGGGATCTCGACGTACCGCTCCCCGGTGACCTCCTGCTCGATGAGCGCCATCGGGAACAACGGCGCCAGGTCCTCCGGCCCGAGCGGCTCCTTCGTGCCCGGGTGCAGGTGCGGCGCCATCTGCTCGGGCAGGTCGGCCTGGATGTTGTACCAGTGGGTCGGCATCTCGCTCTCGGGGAGAAGTGCCTTGACCAGAGGTGCCGTGACCAGCGAACCGGATGCGGAGTGTGAACCGGATGCAGCGTCAGACGTCATATGGTGTCCTCGGGAGATGTGGGGAGGGGTGAGCCACACCTCATCTTAGGAGGTCGCGCCTCATGGGGAGGTGCGGGATCCGTTCATCCAGGTAGTCCGGTCCGCAACGGAGGAACCCGAACTGCTCGTACCACCCCTCGAGGTGGGACTGGGCGCCTATCTCGACGGGCAGCTCGCCGCACAGCTCGAGTCCGCGACGGATCAGGACACCGGCGATCCCCCGCCCTCGCCACCCGGGAGCCGTGCACACCCGGCCAAGGTGCATGACCCCACCGTGGACCCCCGACCCGAACACGCGCAGGGTGGCCACCAACTCGTCCGGACCGGATTCGGTGGCCGGAGCCCAGGCCAACAGGTGCGTGGTGCCGGGGTCGGCGTCGACCTCGTCGATCTCCGCGTACGGGCAGTCCTGCTCGGCGACGAAGACGTCCACGCGCAGCTTGTACAGCGCGTGGACGTCCAGCGGACCCAGCCCGGCCAAGGGAGAGGCGACGACTCTCCACGGAGAGTCGTGCTCACTCACCGTCTGCAGGTCAGGGCTTGTCGGCCGGGGTACCACCGGCCGGATCGTCGTCCGAGGGCTGCGGCGCGGAGCCGGCGGCCGCACCCGGCGCGGCG
>NZ_JAALEE010000273.1:0-6049 GCF_014145265.1 Dietzia sp. CW19
TTGGCGGAGTGTCCCCGATTTGGCGGACGGGATTCGCGTTCCGGGGCCGACTTCTCGCACCTGAGGTCCGCCAACCACCGCCATCTGCCAACCGCCGGCGGTCGACGTCAGCTGACCTGGGCTTCCTTCTCCGCCAGCCACAGATAGGCGGTGAGCATCCGCTTGAGCTCCGTGACGGTGGCGTCGTGGATGTCCTCGCCCGTGGCGGAGCCGGCGCTGACGGAGAAGTTCAGCATCGAATAGGCCACGTGGACCAGCACGTCGGCCATGAACGCGCGGCGCTGGCGCTCGGTGGCCGGCATGAGCGGGGCGAGCACGCTGGCGATCATCCTGGCGAGCTCGCGCTCGTTGACCGCGGCGGTGGCACGGGTGGCCGGGGTCGCCTGCGTGGCCAACCAGACCGCCCGCCGGGAGGGATCGCTCAGCCACAGGTCCGCCAGGTGGTCGAGGAAGTCGTTCAGCAGTTCCGGCCAGTCCAGCGCGGGGATCTTCTGAGCGAAGCGCTCGATCTCCTCGATCACGCCGTGGGCGTCCTGCCGGTCCAGCTCGCACACCAGGACGTACTTGTTGGCGAAGAACTGGTACAGCGTCCCGATGGGGACCCCGGCGCGGGAGGCGACCTCCTCGCAGGTGAAGGAGTCGAACCCCACCTCGACCAGCACGTCGCGCGCCGAGGACAGCAGCGCCTGGAACTTGCGCCGGCTCCTCTCCTGGATGGGCCGACGGCGCGGCACCAGGATGTTCGGCTCGTCCTGGACGGCCTCGTCAGCGGGATCCCGTACTGGTTCCTGCACTCGCTCGGGCGGGTCGGTGGGCATGGGTGGCGTCAGCCCTCCGTGGGTTCGGGCAGTTCCACACCGAGGAGCTTCGCGAGCATCGCCACGTGACCCTTGGCCCGGACGTTGTACCGCGCGAGGGAGAGCGTCCCGTCGGACTCCACGACGAACGTCGATCGGATCACGCCCATCACGGTCTTGCCGTAGTTCTTCTTCTCCCCGAACGCACCCCACTCGGTGAGCATGGTCTTGTCCGGGTCGGACAGCAGGGGGAAGGTGATGCCGTGCTTCTCGCGGAAACGCACGAGTTTCGCCGGCGGGTCGGGGGACACCCCCACGACCCCGATCCCCGCCTCCCGCAGCTGCTGGAGGGCCCCCTCGAAGTCCACGGTCTCCGTGGTGCATCCGGGCGTCATGGCGGCCGGGTAGACGTACAGCACCACGCGTCCGTGCGCGGCGAGCAGGTCCGCCAGCGACGTGGGGGTTCCGTCGGCGTCGGGGAGGGTGAAGGCGGGGGCGGTCTGGCCCACCTCGAGCCGTGGTGTGGTCACCGGTGCTCCTGAAGTCGGGTCGGGGTGTGTGATCACTCCAACCTATCCGATGCGTCGGCGCGCGGGCGCGGATCGCCGACGGGTGCAGTAGCGTGGGCGGGGTCCAGAATCCGCGGCTAACCGCGTGACGAGCGATCGACGGAGGTCTCGTGTCCAGGAGTTACGACAGCATCGAAGGCGACATCGCCAAGGCGCGTGACGATCTCGCGACGACGTTGGACGAGATCGTCGACCGGGTCAATCCCAAGAACCTCGCCGAAGAGGGCAAGGAGAGGGCCGTCGCCGCCCTCACCGATCCCCGGGTCCTCGCGGTGCTCGGCGGATTCGCGGCGCTGGTCATCGGGGGCATCTCGGTGTCCATGGCCAACAAGCGCAAGGAACGTCGGCGCATCGAGGCCTACCTCGAGGCGCGTCGGGCTCTCTGAGCTGCCGCCGCGCACCACAGCCCATCGAGAAGAGCGTTTCGCACATTCCCACTCGGGAAACGTGTGCGGAACGCTCTTCTCGTTGCATCACGGGGGTCCCGGCCGCGCTGCCGACACGACGAAGCCCCGGGTCGTGGACCCGGGGCTTTCTCTGTTGTGCGCCATCAGGGACTCGAACCCCGAACCCGCTGATTAAGAGTCAGCTGCTCTGCCAATTGAGCTAATGGCGCCTGCGTGGTGCGAGAGAAACAGTAACAGGACACCGGCGGCATCACGAAATCGCCTGGTCAGGGCGGGGGTGGCCGGTGTGCGGCGGCGCATCCTTAACCAATTCGATATGGAATGCAATGATTTCCCCAGGCATACTGAGGAGGACTTCCCCTCGGCCCTGTCGACGTCCGGGGGGAGATGATGCTCGGAAGGGGCCATTAGTGAACTTGCGCCACACGGATCGGACCAGACGACGGGACCCGGGTTCCCGGTCGAGATCCCGTCTCGCTCTGGCCGCCGTGGTCGCCGGTTCGCTCGTGTTGACGGGGTGCACGATCGGCGCCGGCGGCGCGGGTGAGGCCCAGGTCGCCGAGGCGCCGGCCGAGCCGGCCGCGGTCATCGACCTGTCGGTCGAGGACGGATCATCCGACGCCAACCCCGCCGAGCCCGTGGTCCTCACCGCCAGCGACGGTCGCCTCGACACCGTGGTCATGCGGAATCCGGAGGGCGTCCAGGTCCAGGGCGAGTTCAACCCCGACCTGACGGAGTGGCGGACCACCGAGGACCTGGGTTACTCCCGTCAGTACACGCTCGAGTCCACCGCGACCGACGAGGACGGCCTGGTCACCCGCAAGAACGTCACGTTCAGCACCCTCACCCCGCGCATCATGACCGCGGCCTACCTCACCACCGGTCAGGGCTCGACGGTGGGCATCGGTCAGCCGGTCGCGGTGATGTTCGACGAGCCGATCTCGGATCGCCGTGCCGCTCAGGACAACATCCACATCCGTACCGAACCCGAGGTCGAGGGCGCCTTCTACTGGGTCTCCAACCAGGAGGTCCGGTGGCGTCCGGCCGAGTACTGGGCGCCGGGTACCACCATCGACGTCCACGTGGACATCTACGGCGAGGATCTGGGCGGCGGCATGTACGGCCAGGAGGACGCGCGCAGCGACTTCCGGATCGGCGACGCGGTCATATCCCGGGTGGACGACTCGACCAAGCAGATCGTGATCGAGCGCAACGGCGAGGTGGTCAAGACCATGCCCACCTCGATGGGCAAGCCCGACACCCCGACCCCCAACGGCACGTATGTGATCGGCGAGAAGCTCGCCTCGATGGTCATGGACTCCTCGACCTACGGCGTTCCTGTCGACTCGCCGGAGGGCTACCGGACCCCGGTCCAGTACGCCACGCGGATGTCATACAGCGGCATCTTCGTCCACGCCGCGCCGTGGTCCGTCTGGGCGCAGGGTAGCCAGAACGTGAGCCACGGGTGCCTCAACGTCACGACGGCGGACGCCAAGTGGTTCTACGACAACGCCAAGCGCGGCGACATCTTCGAGGTCACCGGCACGGTCGGCCCGACGCTTCCGGGGTGGGACGGTCTGGGCGACTGGAACGTCCCGTGGGAGACCTGGAAGGCCGGTAACGCAGACGCGGGCACGGCCTGACATGGGCACGGCCTGAGGCCCGAGCCCCCCTCAGCGGGGGCGGACGCGCAGTGCTCAGCGTGATCGATCGGGATCCCGGTCGTCGCGGCGTTCGGCGGCCCTGAACAGTGCGCGGCCGGGAGCCGCGGAGACGCCGTGTGCGAGGGTGCTGGCCACCACGACCAGGGTGCCCACACCCAGCAACAGCGGATCCGGACCTGCTCTGGACGCCTCCTCGGTCAGATAGAACACCGCCGCGACCCCGACCGGTCCGAACCAACCGAGGAACGCCGCGTCGCGGACACGCAATCCGAGCGGCCGCATGAGGGCGAGAAGCACCGGCGGGCGCCGGAGGACGAGCACGGCGGCCGTGAGAAACACCGCCCCCCACCCCAACTGCTCCCACTGCTGCCACGGCAGCATCGCTCCGAGGACGAGGAAGAACGGCAGCACCGCGAACTGGTTGACCGCCTCATCGATCTCCACCTCCACCTGCCTCTCGTCTCCGACGCTGGTCAGGTTGAAGGCCAACCCCGAGACGAAGGCCGCGAAGACCCCGTTGACCCCCAGCAGGCCGGAGCCACCGAGGACCAGCAGCGCCAGGAGCAGGGTGAACAGCAGGATCGGGCCGTTCTCCGCAGCGTGGTGACGTTCTGAGAAATGCAGAGCTCTGGCCGCCGACACTCCGGCGAGGACGCCCAACCCCAGGGCGCCGAGGATCTGCCAGCCGATCTCCGCGGCGGCCTGCCCGGCGGTGAGGGGGGTCGCAACGGCGAGCGCGACCACGACCAGGGGAAGGGCCAATCCGTCGTTCGCCCCCGACTCCAGTGACAGCAGTTGCCGGTCGTCTTCGGGCAGGTCCCTTTCGGCGGCGTCGCCGGTCACCGCGGCGGAGGAGAGGACGGGATCCGTGGGACAGATCGCGGTGCCGAAGAGCAGCGCCACCGCGAAGGGGATGCCCAACGCCCAGATCGCGAGACCGGTGGAGATCAGCGCCATCGCGGGCATCACCACCACCAGGAGGAGCGTCAAGCGTCGCCAGTGACGGCGGATCGCAGAGAAGGGGTAACGGAGAGCCACACCCATCACGGAGATGCCCAGAAGGATCTCCGCGCCGCGATGGAGCGTCGAGGGGTCGGTGACGATGTCGGGGACGTCGAGAACCCCGAGGACCACGGGTCCCAGGACTATGCCGACCCCGAGTGCGATGAGCGGCTCCGATACGGGCCATCGGTGCAGTCGCGCGGACACGGCGACGATCACGACGCCGAGCGCGCCGACGGTCGTGAGCAACAGATCGAGTGTGGACACGGGCCCTCCAGGTCAGTCGGGTCCACCGCACCATAGGCAACCCCTGGCGGTCGCGCCATCGGTCCCTCGCGTCCCGCGGTGGACCGTGCGAATGCCGAGAGGGCGCGGATGGAAAAGTGGGCGCATGACCGACGAGCGTGAGATCACCCGGCCCACCGACCTGGCCCGTGGCCGCCGACTCGATCCGGCCGCCGTCGGCTGGACCCGCACGCCGTTGCACCGCACCGCCATCGCCGGGTGGGGGCGCACGAAGCGCTGGGAGTACTGGGGCATCGTGTCCGACCGGTTCGTGGTGGGGCTCACCGTGGCCGGTCTCGACTACCTGTCCACCTGCGCGGTCTACGTCCTGGACCGCCGAACCGGGGTGGAGACCACCCGCAGCGGGGTCAGCCCGCTCGTCCGGCCCGCCTTCAGCGATGAAGCGGGGGTGGGGACCGTGCACGCGTCGGCCGGCCTGGGTTCGGGTCGGGTGGGAATAGAGATCGACGACGACGAGGCCGCCACCGCGATCCGTGTACGCGCGACCGGCCTCCTTGTGGACCTGGAAATCACCCGACCGGGCCACGACAGTCTCGGAGTGGTGGTGCCGTGGAGTGAGCGCCGCTTCCAATACACGCTCAAGGATCTCGCCAACCCGGTCACCGGTTCGGTGACCCTGGACGGGGTCGCCCACGAACTCGGCACCGGGTGGGCGGTCCTGGACCGCGGGCGCGGACGCTGGCGGTATGCCACTCGATGGAACTGGGGAGCGGGCAGCGGTGTGGTCGACGGTGTGCCGTGTGCGCTGCAGGTGGGTGGCCGGTGGACGGATGGAACCGGGTCCACGGAGAACGGGATCCTCGTGGACGGCCGCCTGCACAAAATCAGTGAGGATCTGCACTGGAGCTATGACCTGGCGGATCCGGCGGCGGTGTGGCGGGTCCGCGGCGAGCGCCTGGACGCCACACTCACCCCGTTCCACCTCCGCAGGGACATCACCGAGCTCGGGATCCTGGCCGTGCGCACCCACCAGGCTTTCGGTACCTGGCACGGGACCGGGGTTCTCGACGACGGCACCACTGTGCGCCTGGACGGCGTGCTCGGCTGGGCGGAGGAGTCGCGTAACCGCTGGTAGGGCGCGGGGTCTCGCAGAGCTACCCCGCGCCGGGCAGCGTGAGAACCGAGTCGCAGCGGGCGATCACGTCTGCCTCATGTGTCGCTACGAGGACGGCGGCACCAGCGACGGCCGCCTGCTCGAGGCTGGCGAGCACGGCGCTGCTCGTCGCCCGGTCGAGTGCCGCGGTGGGTTCGTCGACGAGGAGCACGTCCGGCGCGCGGAGCAGCGCGGCGGCCAGGGCGATGCG
>NZ_JAALEE010000274.1:0-3055 GCF_014145265.1 Dietzia sp. CW19
CGACATACGCGGCCCCTGTGCCCGCGTCCCGAAGGGTTGCGCGGCCGGTTGGGTCCCGACACGCAGCGCACCCGGGCAGGCGATCAGTCGGCGGCGCCCCCGGGATCGGCGGGCTCGGGGTCGGCCCCGTCTTCGTCCTCCCGCGCCGGGCCGTTCTCCAACAGCTCCACGAAGCCGACCTCGTCGAGGATGGTCAGCCCCAGCTCCTCAGCCTTGGCCGCCTTCGACCCCGGGTTGTCCCCCACAACCACGTAGTCGGTCTTCTTGGACACCGATCCCGAGGCCTTGCCACCGCGAGCGATGATCGCCTCCTTGATCCCGTCGCGGGTGAACCCCTCCAGGGATCCGGTCGCCACGATGGTCAGGCCCTCGAGGGTGCGCGGGATCGACGCGTCCCGTTCATCGGCCATCGAGACGCCCGAGGCCGCCCACCGGTCGACGATCTCGCGATGCCAGTCCACATCGAACCACTCCACCACCGAGGCCGCGATGGTCGCGCCGACGCCGTCCGTCTCCGCCAGCTCCACCTCCGAGGCGGCGCGGATGTCCTCCATGGTGCCGAACCGGGTGGCCAACGCGCGTGCGGCGGTCGGCCCGACGTGGCGGATCGACAACGCGACGAGCACCCGCCACAGTGGCCGGTCCCTCGCCGTCTCGAGATTCGCCAGCAGCTTGCGGCCGTTCTCGGTGAGCACGGTTCGCTCCGGCTCGGCGCCCTCCTCGACCTGCTTGCGTGTCGCCTTGTCCAGTCGGGTGTAGAGGGAGGTGCGGAGGAGGTCCGCCTCGGTGAGGTCGAACAGACCGGCCTCGTTGTCCAGCACCCCGCTGGCGAGGAGATCGGAGGCTCCCTCGTAGCCGAGCGCCTCGATGTCGAGTGCGTTCCGCGAGGACAGGTAGAACAGTCGCTCTCGGAGCTGTGCGGGACAGGACCGCTGGTTCGGACAACGCCAGTCCGCGTCCCCCTCCTTCGCCGGCGCCAGGACGGTCTCACACTCGGGGCAGCGCTCGGGGAAGACGAACTCGCGCTCGGTCCCGTCCCGGCGCTCCACCACCGGGCCGAGGACCTCCGGGATGACGTCCCCGGCCTTGCGGATCACCACGGTGTCACCGATCAGAACACCCTTGCGCTTGACCTCGGTCTGGTTGTGCAGGGTCGCGAGCGAGACCGTGGAGCCGGCGACGAGCACCGGCTCCATGTGGGCGAACGGTGTGACCCGCCCGGTACGACCCACGGAGACACGGATGTCGAGCAACTCGGTCATGACCTCCTCGGGCGGGTACTTGTAGGCGATCGCCCACCGCGGTGCCCGCGACGTCTGACCGAGTCGACGCTGGACGGCCCGGTCGTCGATCTTCACCACGAGGCCGTCGATCTCGTGCTCGGGGTCGTCCCGGTGTTCGCCCCAGTACCGCATCCGCTCGAGTACCTCGTCGACCCCGGTCGCCGGGGCGGTGTGGGGAGAGACGGGCAGGCCCCAGTCCGCAAGCGCGAGATAGACGTCGTGGAGGCTGTCGAAGGTCGCTCCCTCGACCACGCCGAGGCCGTGACAGTACATCCCGAGGCGGCGCTGGGCGGTGATCGCCGGGTTCTTCTGCCGCAGTGACCCGGCCGCGCTGTTGCGGGGATTGGCGAACGGTGGCTTGCCGTCGGCGACGAGCCGCGCGTTGAGGTCGGCGAAGTCCTCGAGCCGGAAGAACACCTCCCCCCTGACCTCGAGCAGCGCGGGAACGGGGCGGTCCTTCGTCGGGGTGAGCGTGACCGGGATGTCGTCGATCGTCCGGGCGTTGAGCGTGACGTCCTCGCCCGTTCGACCGTCCCCGCGGGTGGCCGCGCTGACCAACCTCCCCTCGCGGTAGACCAGGTCGAGCGCCACCCCGTCGATCTTGACCTCGCACAGGAACCGAAGGTCCTCCGCGGGGATGTGAGCCTGTTCGACCGCCGAGGCCACCCACGCGCGCAGCTCCTCCTCGGAGAACACGTTATCCAGGCTCGTCATCCGCTGAAGGTGTTCGACCGGCGCGAAATCGGTGGAGAAGCCACCCCCGACGAGCTGTGTCGGGGAGTCCGCCGTACGCAGCTCGGGGTGGAGTTCCTCCAGCGCCTCCAGGTCGTGGAACAGCCTGTCGAACTCGGCGTCGGAGACGATGGGGGCGTCCTTGACGTAATAGCGGAACTGGTGATCCCGCACCGTCTCCGCGAGGTCGGTCCACGCCTGCCGTACCTCCGGGGGGATGTCCCCGGTGCCGACGGGCTCGTTGCTTCGACTCGCTTGGCTCACGAGGACAGGGTAATGCGACACATGCCCGGCGTGTCGGGGCGGTGGCCTACGGTGACCGCATGAACCCAGAGAACATCACCCCTGTCTCCCTCGACCGGAACCGGCTGCTGGCATTCGACCTCGAGACCACCGGACCCGATCCCCGGACCGCGCATGTCGTCACCTCGGCCCTCGTCGCGATCGACGGGCCCCGAAAGGTGGAACTCAACTGGATGGCCGATCCGGGTATAGACATTCCGGAGGGCGCCACGGCTGTGCACGGCATCACCACCGCCCAGGCCAGGCAGCACGGAAGGCCGCATGCGGAGGTGGTGGCCGAGACCATCGCCGGGGTCCGGACGGGGTGGCGGGAGGGGCGGACCCTGGTGGTGTTCAACGCCGCGTACGACCTCACCATCCTCAGGAGATGGGACCCCTCGTTCGAGGTGCTCGGCCCGGTCATCGACCCCTACGTCGTCGACCGGGCGACCGACCCGTACCGCAAGGGCAAGCGCACCCTCGAGGCCCTGTGCGCCCACCACGGCGTGCGGTTGGACGGCGCCCACGAGGCCGCGGCCGATGCGCTCGCGGCGGCCCGCCTGGCGTGGAAGCTACTCGGCTCGATCCCCGAACTGGCCGGAGCGGACTGGCGCGCGGTCAACGCGCAGCAGGCGCAGTGGCACGAGACGCGGCAACGCGATTTCGCGGCCTATCTCGAGCAGTCGGGCAAGGACGCCTCGGACGTCAACACACAGTGGCCGATCGCCGACACCTAGGGCGTGTCTCCCATAGCTGAG
>NZ_JAALEE010000025.1:0-2426 GCF_014145265.1 Dietzia sp. CW19
CGTCGTGGGCGCGGGCCCCTCGGCCGCCGGGGGCCGGTGTCGATCCAGCCCTGGAGTCGGATCGAGGGGTTCGACGACGACGCCATCGGCACCCCGGAGCACGGAGCCGAGAGCCTGGTCGAGCACTACGCCGATCTCCGTCCCGCCGATGTCGCGCACGCCCTGCGTGAACTACCCGAGGTGCGTCGGCTCGAGGTGGCCCGCACCCTCGACGACGAACGACTCGCGGACATCCTCCAGGAACTGCCCCACGACGAGCAGACCGAGATCGTGACCCGTCTCGAGCTGGAACGGGCGGCGGACGTCCTCGAGGCGATGGATCCGGACGACGCGGCGGACCTGCTGGGCGAGATGCCGGAGAAGGACGCCGAGTCCTTCCTCGAACTCATGCATCCGGAGGGCTCCGCACCCGTCCGCCGCCTGTTGACGTTCGACGCGGACACCGCCGGCGGGCTCATGACACCGGAACCCATCATCCTGTCCCCCCAGACGACCGTCGCGGAAGCCCTGGCCCACTGCCGCAATCCCGACCTGAGCCCGGCGCTGGCGAGCCTCGTCTTCGTGGTCCGACCCCCCACGGCCACCCCGACGGGCAAATACCTCGGATGCGTCCACATCCAGGCGCTGCTCCGGGAGTTGCCGTCGACGATGGTCGCCGAGACCGTGGACACCAGCCTGTCCAGCCTGCGTCCCACCGACTCGGTGGACTCGGTGACGAGGTTCTTCGCCACCTATAACCTCGTGTGCGGTCCCGTCGTGGACGACGAGGGCCATCTCCTGGGGGCGGTCGCGGTGGACGACCTCCTCGACCACCTGCTCCCCGAGGACTGGCGTGACATGGACCTCCACGACCACAGGGAGGTCCGTCGGTGACCGAACCGGGCACGCGCTCCGCGCTCTCCACACCCGTCACCTCGCGGCGGCCCCGCATCAGTGTCGACCCGGACGCCGTGGGCCGGTACAGCGAGGCCATCGCCCGGTTCTTCGGGACCGGCCAGTACCTGCTGATCCAGACGATCCTCGTGATCGTCTGGATCCTCATCAACGTCACGGTCGTGGCGATGCGCTTCGACCCCTATCCGTTCATCCTCCTCAACCTCGCGTTCTCCACCCAGGCGGCCTACGCCGCCCCCCTCATCCTCCTGGCCCAGAACCGTCAGGAGGACCGCGACAAGGAGTCGATCGCGGAGGACAGGCTGCGGGCCACCCAGACCAAGGCGGACACCGAGTTCCTGGCCCGGGAACTGGCCTCCGTCCGGCTCTCCGTGGGTGAGACGGTCACCCGCGACTACCTCCGCCGGGAACTCGACGACCTCAGGAGCTCGATCGAGCGCATAGAATCGCTGCTCGCGGACCAGAATTGTGACGGCGGTAACACCGAACGCCGCAAAAGCGATTCAGACACCAGGGGCCGGAGGTAGCGTCGACCAGCACGGCAGCGATGCCGCGACGCACCCCGCTCGCGACACCGTCCGGACGTTGTAGGGGGAACTTTGCGCAAGATCGCGCACAACACTGATCGACGGGCACTGACCAGCGCCGCGGTCGCCGCGGGCGTGATCGGCGTGCTCACCGCCGTGAGTCTGACGATGGACCACAGTCGGCCCACCGGGGCCTCGGGAATCGTCCAGGCGGCCGAGACCGCCACCCAGGATCCGACGACGACCGCGGCGGGTGCCACCACTCCGACCTCCGAGAACCCGCCGCCGACCGACGTCCGGGACCCCGGCGCCGCACACATCGAGCCCGCGACGATCCCGGACGGCCCCCTCGGGATCCCCGGCATCGCCCTGGACGCCTACCACCGCGCCACCGACCGCCTCAACCTCGAGAAGCCCGCGTGCGAGATGGACTGGACACTCCTCGCGGGCATCGGCCAGGTCGAGTCCAACCAGGGCCGTGGACGCTTCGACGCGCAGGGCAACACCATCGGCCGCATCCTCGGTCCCCGCCTCGACGGCTCGCTGCCCGGCACCGCCGTCATCACCGACACCGACGGCGGGCGGTTCGACGGCGACACCGAGTTCGACCGGGCGGTCGGCCCCGTTCAGTTCATCCCCTCCACCTGGGCGGTGCTGGGTCGGGACGGCAACGGCGACGGCGTGGCCGACCCCAACAACATCTACGACGGTGCACTCGCGGCCGCGACCCTGCTGTGTGGACAGGGCGGTTCGATGGGTGACCCCGCGGCCCGCACCCGGGCGGTCCTCGCCTACAACAACTCGCTCGCGTACGTGGCCAACGTCAACGCGTGGGCGCACGGCTACGCCGTCAACTCCTACCCGTTGCCGTCGGACCTGCCGGAGATCCACAAGCCCAGGCCGATCGTGGAACCCCCGAAGACCCCCGAGCACTGCCCGGACGGCTGGGAGGGTCGGCCCACCGCGGCACCGGAGCCCGCGCCGCCGGGCGAGCCCGGCCGTCCG
>NZ_JAALEE010000275.1:0-6877 GCF_014145265.1 Dietzia sp. CW19
CGGGCACGAGCCGGGCACGAGCTGGGCAGGAGCCGCGCCACTGTTCCTCGACTCGACCGGGACGCCACAGGGCCCCGGGCGGCCTCGCCGTGTGGCGGGAGCCCGGGGCCCGTGTGCGTGGGGGTCGGAGTGCAGCCGGTCGGTCAGGACCGGTGGGGATCACTCCTGAGCAGCGTCACTCTTGGAGCAGCGTCACTCATGGAGCACCGTCACTCCTGAGCAGAGTCACTCGGTCACGAACGCCCCGTCGTAGAGGACCGTCGAGGACAGGGTCGGGGTGAGACCCCCGACGGTGTCGGAGATCGCGACGTACTGCTCGGCGTTGGCCATCACGGTGAACGGCTGCACCTCGTTGAAGACCTCCTGCAGGCGGTTGAGCGCCTCCTTCTGGGCGTCGAGGTCGGCGGCGGCCTTGAGGTCGTTGATGGCGGCGGTGAGCTCCGGGTCGTCGATCCCGGTGATGTTGGTCGCCCCGGTCGGGAGCATGCCGCTGGCGAAGGCGGCCGCAGGATCGGCGTCCGAGGTGGCCAGTCCGCCGATCACGATCTCGAAGTCCCCGGTGAACTGGCGTGCCGTGACCTGGGAGACCGGCGCGTTGTCGATCACGACCGTGAACCCGGCCGCGTCCAGCAGCGCCTTGGCCACGACTCCGGCCTCGATGTTCTCGGGACCGTCGCCGATGAGCATGCGCAGGGTGCCGTCCCAGTCCGGGGTGTCGGCCTTGACCTCCTCCACCAGGGCCCGGGCCGCCTCCACGTCGTACGCAGGCCCTTCCTGGCCGTCGTAGAGCCGGGAGGAGTCGGCGACGAGTGCCGAGGTGGCCTGGCCCTCACCGTTGTAGAGGCGCTGGTTCCACAGGTCGCGGTCCAGCGCGGCGGCGACGGCCTGGCGGGCGCGGACGTCGGTCAGGACGCCGTCGTATCCGGCCTTGCCGGAGTTCATGTTGATCACCGAGCCGGAGCTGATGATCTCCTCGAAGCCGCGGACCTCGTCGTCCTGGGCCATGTTCACGAACTTGGCGCCGCGCAGGAACCCGACCTGGACCTCACCCGTCTGGAACGCGTCGTAGGTGCCCTGGGATCCGGGGATGCGGATGAACTTCAGGGTCGGGCAGACGGGACCGCCGTAGTAGTCGGGGTTGGGCTCGAGCACGGTCTCCTGGTCCGGCGTGAAGTCGGCGACGGTGAACGCTCCGGCGCCGATCGGGTTGCTGGCCCACTCCTGCGGGTCGGCGGCCTCGTAGGCGTCCCGGGGGATGACCTCCCCGACGGTCCCGGCGAGCGTGATGGGGAACCCGGCCCACGGGTCGGCGAGCGTGAACTCGACGGTGAGCGGGTCCACCACCCGAGCCTCGGTGATCTCCATGGCCTCGGTCATCGCGACCGACCGGGTGGCGGGGTCCTTGTGCAGGCCCACCGTGAACGCGACGTCCTCCGCGGTGAGCGGGTCGCCGTTGGAGAAGGTCACGCCGTCGCGGAGGGTGAGGGTCCACACGGTGTTGTCGTCGTTGGACTCCAGCGACTCGGCCAGCTTGGGCTCGAACTCCTCGGCCTCCGGGTTCCACACCATGAGCCGGTCGTAGACGGCCGCCGACTGGGCGCCGCCGCGGACGCCGTACTGGCCCTGGCCGGGCGCGAAGCTGGGGAGCATGGAGAACTCGCCCACGGTGATCGTGCCGCCGGCGCGGTCCTCGGTGCAGCGCTCGGACTGGTCCGGCGCGAGGCCCTCGCCGCCGGCCGCGGCGGTCGAGTCGTCCCCGCCCCCGCCACATGCGGTCAGGGTCAGGGTGGCCGCCGCTAGTACGGCCAGTGCGCTGGTGGTGCGCTTCATCGGTTCTCCTCGAGAGGGTGGTGGCACGCGACCTGGTGGCCGGGTGCGATGACGGTCAGCTGTGGGCGTTCGGCGGCGCAGATCTCGGTGGCCCGGGGGCACCGGGTACGGAAGCGGCAACCGGACGGGGGGTCGAGCGGGGAGGGCAGCTCCGAACTCGTGGCGGTGATCGGCGACTCGCCGAGCGTGTCCGCGAGGGTGCCGCCGAGTGTGGGGGCCGACGAGATGAGCAGCATCGTGTACGGGTGGGCGGGCGCGCGGTAGAGGGAGGAGGTGTCGGCGACCTCGCACACCGTGCCGAGGTACATCACGGCCACCTGGTCGGCGATGTTGTGCACCACCGACAGGTCGTGGGAGATGAAGACCATCGTCAGCCGGTAGCGCTCCTTCATCTCCTCGAGCAGATTGAGGATCTGCGCCTGCACGGAGACGTCGAGCGCGGAGACCGGCTCGTCGCACACCAGCACCTCGGGCTCGAGTACCAGTGCCCGGGCCAGGGCGATGCGTTGGCACTGGCCGCCCGAGAACTCGGACGGGCGCCGGCCACCGGCGTGGTCGGGGTCCAGGCCCACCGCCTCGAGGGCCGCGTCGACCCGGCGCCGGATCTCCTCCCGGCCGCCGTCGACGCCCTGGATCTCCAGGCCCTCCGCCACGATGTCCCGGACCCTGCGGCGGGGATTGAGCGACGAGACGGGGTCCTGGAACACCATCTGGATCAGCTTCCGGGCCCGGGTGAGGGAGGCCCCGGAGAGCGAGCACAGGTCGGTCTCGTCGACCATCACCCGCCCGGAGGTGGGACGGGGGAGCTGGAGCAGCGCCCGGCCGAGGCTGGACTTGCCGCAGCCGGACTCGCCGACCAGAGCCAGCGTCCTGCCCTGGGGGACCTCGAGGGAGACGTCCGAGACGGCGTGGACCGTCCCCTTGCGGGTGTGGTACTCGACGGTCACGTGATCGACGACGAGCTTGGCGTCCCCGGGCCGTCCCGCGTCCGGCGGGGTGGGCGCGTCGGCGACGTGCTGACTGGAGCCGGTCATGAGGCCTCGCTGCTGGTGCGGTGGTGGACGGGGACGGTGGGGTGGAGACATCCGACGCGGTGGACGGTGGTCGCCGTGGGGTGGGAGGTGGAGGCCGTGGCGAGGTCCTCGAGAGGGGGGTCGACGACGAGGCAGTCGTCCGCCACGCGGGGGCATCTCGGGGCGAACCGGCATCCCGGCGGCATCTCCCGCAGGTTCGGCGGGCGCCCCTCGATCACGGTGAGCCGGGTGTGCGGAGGCAGGTCCGGCCGCGGGATCGAGTCCAGCAGTGCGCCGGTGTAGGGGTGCGCGGGTTCGTCGAGCAGCGCCCGGGTGTCGCCCACCTCGAGGAACCGACCGGCGTACATGACCCCGATCCGGTCGGTGTGCTGCGAGACCACGGCGAGGTCGTGGCTGACCAGGATCATCGCCATGTCCCCGTCGGCCTGCAGCCCGTGGAGGAGGTCGAGGATCTCGTGCTGCACCGTCACGTCGAGCGCGGTGGTGGGCTCGTCGGCGATGAGCAGCTTGGGCGAGCAGGACAGGGCGATGGCGATCCCGACGCGTTGGCGCATGCCGCCGGAGAGCTGGTGGGGGTACTCGGTGAGGCGGGCGCGGGGAGAGGGGATCCGGACCCGCTCGAGGAGCTCGACCGCGCGGTCGGCCGCCTCCCGGCGACCCAGTCCCAGATGGTGCCGCAGCGGGTCGATGATCTGCCGACCGATGGTCCGGATGGGGTTGAGCGAGGTGAGCGGGTCCTGGAAGACCATCGCGATCTCGCGTCCCCAGAACTTCTGTGCCTCGCGCTGGGACAGGGCCAGGACGTCCCGGCCGTCGAAACGGACCGTCGAGGAGGGATCCACCCGCGCGGAGGTGGGGGCGATGCCCATGATCGAGCGGACGAGCATCGACTTGCCGGAGCCGGACTCGCCGACGATGCCGATCGTCTCGCCGCGGCGCAGGGAGATGTCGACCCCGTCGACGGGCGTGATGCGCCCGGAGGGGGTGTCGATGTGGGTGCGGAGTTCCCGGACCTCGAGCAGCAGGTCGTCCCGGTCGTTCGACGACACGGGTCGGCGGGGTGGTGCGGCGGCGATGACGGCCTCCTCGGTGTGATGGTCCGGTCTAAGTCATCTACTTAATCCGTCTTGCTGTGACGAGTATCACGGCATATGGTGTCTACGTCAAGACGACTAAGTAACCGCCTCAGGCGGTGTCTCAATCGAAGGGTCTCTACGTGCTCAGGTTCATTGGCGAACGCGCTCTGCACGCGGTCGTCGTCGTCGTACTCGCCGCGACCGGCGCGTTCTTCCTCATGGAGGCGGTGCCGGGTGACTCCGCGGCCTCGGCCGTCGGCCCGGGAGCCACCGCGGAGCAATACCAGCTGGCGAGGGAGGAACTGGGACTGGACGATCCCGTGTGGACCCGGTTCACCGACTGGGTCGGAGGGGTGGCCTCCGGCGACCTCGGGAACTCACTGGTCCCGCCCAACCAGTCCGTGGTGGAGCTGATCGGCAACGCGCTGCCGGTCACCATGCAGCTCGCGTTCCTGTCGATCATCCTCTCGCTGGCGATCGCGGTGCCCGTCGCCGTGTGGTCGGCCTACCGGCGCGGTGGGGTGTTCGACCAGGTGGCCTCGATCGTGGCGTTCGCGTTCATCTCGGTCCCCAGCTTCGTGGCCGGCCTGCTGCTGATCTACCTGTTGGTCTTCAACCACTCGTTGGCGCAGCAGTTGATCCTCGGCGCGGCGGTGGTGATCGGCCTCGCGGTGGCGCTGTCCCCGCTCGGCAGGCGCGGCGGCCCCGGGTCACCCGGGGTGATGTGGGGCCGGGCCCTGATCGGCGGCGTCGCGGTGGGCGCGGTACTGGCCCTGCTGGCCCTGTTCCTCCCCGAGTTCCCGCGGCAGGGCTACGTGCCGCTGGCCGACGGACTGGGGGAGAACCTGCGGAGCATCGCCCTGCCGGCCATCACCCTCGCCCTGATGGAGGTCGCGATCTTCACCCGCGTCCTGCGGACCGACATGATCTCCACCCTCCAGCAGGACTTCGTCCTCTCGGCGCGCGCCAAGGGCATGCCCACCCGGCACGTCCTGGTCTCGGAGGCACTGCGACCGTCCACGGTCTCCATCATCACCCTGGCCGGGATCAGCCTGGGCCGGCTCATCGGCGGGACGGTGGTGGTCGAGCGCCTGTTCAACCTCCCCGGCATGGGCAGCATGATCGTCGACGCCGTCCAGAACGACAACCTGCCGGTCGTCCTGGGCGGGGTGATCGTGATCGCCGTGTTCTACGTCCTGGTCAACATGACCGTCGACGTCACGTACGCACTCATCGACCCGAGGATCCGCCGTGGCTGACACCGACCCGACCCGCCCCGATTCCACCCGCCCCGATCCCACCCGGGCTGCCTCCACCCCCGCTGCCTACGGGCCCGACGCGGGCCCCGCCGTCGTCGCCGATCCCACCGTGGCCGCCGCCACCCCGGCACGCCGCCGTCCGAGGATGCCCCGGTTGTCCGGACTCGGCACCGCGCTCGCCCTGGCCTGGACCGTCCTCATCGTCCTGGGCGCACTGTTCGTGGACTTCCTGCCGCTGGCCGAGGCGCGCGACCCGTCCCTCGCGCTGATGACGCCGTCGACCCTCGCCCCCGACCTGCTGTCCGACCATCCCCTCGGGACGGACGGACAGGGCCTGGACATCCTGGGAGGCCTGCTCTACGGCGCCCGGGTCTCCCTCGTCGTGGGTATCGGCGGAGTCCTGGTCGGGGCCCTCGTCGGTGGCGCGCTCGGGCTGGTGGCCGGCTACCGGGGTGGGTGGACCGATCGCATCGTCTCCATCATCACCGACACCCTGCTGGCGTTCCCGTCGCTCATCCTGCTCATCGCGATCGTCACCGTGCTCGACCCGACACTGCCCAACATCACCCTCGCCCTCGGGATCATGGTTGTCCCGGCCTACGCCCGGCTCGTCCGGGCCAACGCGATGAGCTTCGCCGGCCGGGAGTTCGTCACCGCGGCGAGGTCGCTCGGGGCGGGTGAACTGCGGATCATGCTGCGGGAGGTCACCCCGAACATCGTCCAACCGGTCTTCTCGTACAGCTTCATGCTCGTCGCCGTGTTGATCGTGGCCGAGGCGTCGCTGAGCTACCTGGGGCTGAGCATTCCCCGGCCGGAACCGACATGGGGCAACATGATCAGTGCCGGTCAGGCCGATTTCCAGCGATACCCGTATCTCGTCGGCGTCCCGGCGGTCGTACTATTCCTGACGGTGCTCAGTTTCAATCAGCTGGGCGAGGCGGCAGGTCGGAAGTGGAGTCCCGGTGCAGCGAAGATCTGATGAGACCTCAGCCGAGGGGAGCGCAGCCGACGTGGCCGAGATGCCCGAGGAGGCCGGCGATTCCCGCGACGCCAAGGACGCCAAGACGGCGATGATCGAGGTCGCCGAGAAGATGATCAGCGAGCGGGGGCTGGACGACGTCTCGATGCGCGACGTCGCGACGGCGGCCGGTCAACGCAACAACTCGGCCGTCCAGTACCACTTCGGCAGCCGCGACGGGTTGATCCTGCAGGTGTTGCGACGCCGGATCATCTCCCTGGACTCCGCCCGGAAGGCGCGGCTGGCCGCGGCCGACGAGCAGGGTCTGGGCTACGACCTGCACACCCTCGTCGGGGTGCTGTTCGAACCGATCGTCGAGCTCCTGCGCGCCCACCCCGAGGCCACGCACTACGCGCGGTTCCTGCAGCGGGTCGGGCCGGTCATGGCGCCGGGCATCCCGGAGGCGGATCTGCGGACGGCGACCGACGACGTGGTGGTGCGGCTGATCGACGTGCTCTCCCACCTGCCGCGGCGGGTGGCGTTCGAACGCATCGACCTGGCCACCCAGATGTTCACCGGGGCGCTGGCGGTGTACGAGGACCGCCGGGACGCCCGGAACACCGTGGTCAACGCGCGGTTCGAGGACGTCGTGGCGCACCTCTACGACATGATCGAGGCCGCACTGTGTGCCGGGGCGGGGTCCGGGGCGGGGTCCGGGGC
>NZ_JAALEE010000276.1:0-4915 GCF_014145265.1 Dietzia sp. CW19
GGGATGGTCGCGGACCGCCTGGGGATCCCCGGTGGTGGGCCGCGGCCGACACCCGTCCCGTCGACCTCCCAGCACCTCGCGGGGTCGGCGCGGATCGGTGAGGTGGTCGACGACGCCGGCCGGGTGTCGGGGTGCGAGGGTGTGCGGGTGGCCGACGCGTCGGTGTTCCCGGTGCTGCCGCGGTGCGGCCCCTATCTCTCCGTTCTCGCGGTGGCCGAGGACCTCGCCGCGCGGGTGGTCGCCGGGAGCTCGTGGTAGAACCGATATGAGAACACGTTCCACCGCCGAGGTGGGAGTGCGGGCGGAAGGGCCACCATGACGAGTAGCGAGATCGAGACCCGCAGTGATCACCCCCACGCCGCCGAGCCCCGGTCCTTCACGCTCGCCGGTGCGGCCGGGATGCTCGTCGGCGACGTGTGGGAGCCGATCGGTGATGCGGATCCGGTCGACGAGATCCTCATGCTGCACGGCGGGGCGCAGACCCGGAACTCGTGGAACCGCGCCGCCCGGCGACTCGCGACCGAGGGGTACCGGGTCACGACGATGGACGCGCGGGGCCACGGTGACAGCGACTGGGCGGAGGACGGGGACTACGACATCCACCGCATGGTCGACGATCTCGAGCTGATCGTCGCCGCCCGCTTCCCCGGCCGGCTGCCGGTTCTCGTGGGCGCCTCGCTCGGTGGATTGACCGGACTGCTGGCGCTGGGGACCGCCAAGCCCGTCGCCCGGGCGCTGGTGCTGGTGGACGTCACCCCGAAGATCGAGGCGAAGGGCGTCCAGCGGATCGGGGAGTTCATGCGGTCGGGGCTGGACGGGTTCGCGGACCTGGAGGCCGCCGCCGAGGCGATCGCCGCCTACCAGCCTGGTCGTCAGCGCCCGACGAACCTGGACGGACTGCGCAAGAATCTCCGCCAGAAGGGCGACGGCCGGTGGTACTGGCACTGGGACCCGCGCTTCGTCGCGGGCGCCACCGGGGACAACGCCGAGATCGGGAACGACTACTTCGAGGGGATCGTGCCCCACGTCACCGAGCCGACCATGCTCATCAGGGGGTCGCGATCGGACATCGTCAGCGACGAGTCGGTGGCCCACCTGCTGCGACACCTCCCGCACGCGTACACCCACGAGGTCGCGGACGCCGGTCACATGGTGGCCGGGGACGACAACGCGGTCTTCCTGGACCAGCTCGAGTGGTTCCTGGCGGAGATCCTCGGATCCCCGCCCCGCCCGGGGGCGCGGGGGGAATAACCCCGATCGGGCGACGTTGTTCCTCACTGCACGACCTTGAATACCCGCACGGGTATGGTCCGTGCGAGAAGGTCGTCGCAGGCGCGGGCTGTCCGTAGGCTGGCGACGAGAGACGACGGGACGAGAGCCGCCCCGTCCCGCTAGGAGGGCATTCGTATGACCACCGTCGACATCACGACCGCCGACTTCGAGAAGACCGTCACCGACAACGACATCGTCCTGGTGGACTTCTGGGCCGAGTGGTGTGGCCCCTGCAAGGCCTTCGGGCCGGTGTTCGAGAAGGTCTCCGGCAAGAACCCCGAGCTGACCTTCGCGAAGGTCGACACCGACGCGGAGCAGCAGCTGGGCGCGATGCTGCAGATCCAGTCGATCCCCACGCTCATGGCGTTCCGCGAGGGCATCGCCGTGTTCCGTCACTCCGGTGCGATCCCGGAGCAGGCGCTCGACGACCTGGTCGAGCAGATCAAGGGGCTCGACATGGACGAGGTCCGCAAGGCGGTCGAAGAGGCCCAGGCCCAGCAGGGCGACGCCCAGGGCTGAGTCGGCCCACTCCCTCCGGCGCGCCCGCGCGCGGAAATTGGAACAGGTTCTCGGTTTGACGATCCCCGGTGGACCGATGCGGATATCGTGATGAGAACACGTTCCAGTGACGGGATCACCCCGTCGCGCCCGGAGGGAGTCGAATGAAGACCAAGGCCGCCATCGCCCGAGAGCTGGGCAAGCCGTTCGAGATCGTGGAGGCCGAGCTCGACGGCCCCCACTTCGGCGAGGTGCTCGTCAAGTGGAAGGTCGCCGGTCTCTGCCATTCCGACCTCCACATCACCAGTGGTGACCTGCCCGGGCGACTGCCGATCGTCGGCGGGCACGAGGGCGCGGGCGTCGTCGAGGCGGTCGGCCCCGGCGTGACCCACGTCCAGCCCGGCGACCACGTGGTGGGGTCGTTCATCCCGGCCTGTGGCAAGTGCTCCGCCTGTGCGCGCGGCATGACCAACCTGTGCGACGGCGGACTCAACGGCACGATCGGCGAGATGGCCGACGGCCGGTACCCGTTCGCCCTCGCGAACGGCGAGACCGCCGGCGCCATGTGCACCCTCGGCACGTTCTCGCAGTACACCGTCGCCAACATGAACTCGGTGGTCAAGGTCCAGGACTGGATCCCCTTCGAGGTCGCGGCGCTCGTCGGCTGCGGCGTCACCACCGGCTGGGGATCGGCCGTCTACTCAGCCGACGTCCGGGCCGGTGACACCGTCGTCGTCTTCGGCATCGGCGGCATCGGCATCAACGCGATCCAGGGCGCGAAGCACGCCGGCGCGCGATTCATCCTGGCCATCGACACGGACGAGTCGAAGCTGGCCAAGGCCACGGAGTTCGGCGCCACCCACGTCTACTCGGACGTGGACCAGGCCAAGGCCGAGCTTCCGGGCCTGACCTGGGGGAACATGGCCGAGAAGGCCATCATCACGATCGGCGTGGCGGACGCCAAGGTGACCGCCGACGCCACCGACATGGTGGGTAAGCGGGGGGTCGTGGTCCTCACCTCCATGGGCGGCCTCGACAACCAGTCCATCAACCTCACCGGGCTGTTCGTCTCCCAGTACGAGAAGGTCATCAAGGGGTCACTGTTCGGGTCGGCCAACGCCTTCCACGACATCCCCAACATCCTGCGGCTGTGGGACGAGAAGCAGCTCAAGCTCGACGAGCTGATCACGCACCGCTTCACGCTCGATCAGGTCAACGAGGGCTACGAGATCATGGAGTCCGGCGGCGACGGCATGGTCCGCGGGATCATCGTCCACGACGACTGATCCCCTGCGACTCCGCCGGCACGGCCGGCGCTGCGGGCACGACCGCGGCAACCGTGGGCCCCGGTTCCCCTCGAGGGGGTGGACCGGGGCCCGCTCCGTACACCGGACTGGACAGCGATACCCCCACGGGTACACTGGGGTCCGGATCGACATCCGCATCCGCGAGAGAGCAGGAGGGCCCGAGATGGCTGACGACGAGGCGAGGACGCAGGTGCTCAACCGCCTGCGCCGGGCGCGGGGACAGCTCAACGCGGTGATCGACATGGTCGAGCAGGAGCGCCCCTGCAAGGACGTCGTCACCCAGCTGGCGGCGGTCTCCAAGGCGCTGGACCGCGCCGGGTTCAAGATCATCAGCTCCAACATCCAGGAATGCCTCGCGGGCGACGGCGAGACCGGCGAGGACGGGATCACCGTGGCCGAGCTGGAGAAGCTCTTCCTCTCGCTCGCCTGACCGCTCCCCGGGGCCGTGGGATGCTGGCCCCGGTACGCGGAAGACATCACCCGACCACAGACGTGAGGACTGCGACATGGACGTCGGAATCGGTACGTACACGGCGATGGGATTCGACGAGGCGGTGGAGGCGACCCGCGAGGCGCTCGCCGACCGCGGCTTCGGGATCCTCCACGAGATCGATCTCACCGCCACGCTCAAGAAGAAGATCGACAAGGACATCGAGCGCGTCCTGATCCTCGGGGCGTGCAACCCCGGGTTCGCCGGTGAGGCGTTCGACGTGAGCAAGGAGGTCGCGCTGCTGCTGCCCTGCAACGTCGTGGTCCGCGAGTCCTCCGGGGGCTGCGTCATCGAGGCACAGAACCCGGCGCTGCTGGCACAGGTCATCTCGGGCGGCCTGCAGAACATGGCCGACGAGTTGTCCGCGCAGATGCGGTCGATGATGAAGGACCTCACCCGCTGAGTAACCTGGGGGCATGACCCAGGAGCCGCACACCGACCCGCGGGCCCTCGCTCAGCAGAGACTGGAGGCGATGGTGGGGCGGGGAGAGCTGTCCCTCGCCGAGTTCTCGGACCGGGCCGCCAGGATCTGGTCCGCGACCTGCCCCGCCGAGCTGGAGGTGGCCCTGAGCGGACTGCCGCTGGGTCCCGGCGCGGGGCCCACCCCTTCCTCGGCGCAGCCACCGGCCACCCGGCCGACGGGGGCGATCACCGTCGACGAGAGCCGGAAGAAGACCTCGGTCTTCGACACGCTCAAGCGGGAAGGCCGGTGGTCCCTCCCGGACGACTACCGGCTGACGTCCTGGATGGGCGAGATCTACCTCGACGCCCGTGAGGCCGTGGTCGACCGCCCGCGCACCCACATCCAGCTCGACCTGTGGGCCGCCAACGCCAAGATCCTGCTCCCCCCGGGGGTCTCGGTCGCGGTGACCGGCAACCGGACGTGGTCCGAGCTCAAGATCGACGAGGGCCGCTACGACATCCGTGGTGGCCCGCATCTGGACTTCGAGATCAACGGTTTCATGGCCGGCGTGAAGATCAAGATCCTCGCGGCGGGGGAGCGGATCCCCAAGACGTGGAAGTGGTTCTAGGCAGACGGCGGTTTCAGGCAGATGAGCCGGGCCGGCGCCGCCACACCGTGTGCCGGTGCCGGACCTCGTCGTCGTGCCCCTCGACGCGGCTCCGCGGATCGGTGATCCACTCGCCGACCTCGACCCGCTCCCACGTCCCGTCCAGCTCCGGGGCCAGCACGGTCCCCGGGGCGTCCGCGTCGATCTCGGTGACCAGGCACTCGTCGGCTGAGTCGAGAGCCGCGGCGTAGATCTGGCCGCCGCCCATCACTACCGCGTCGGTGCCGGCCGACGCCAGCGCCTCGGGCACCGACGCCGCGCGCTCGGCGCCCTCGGCC
>NZ_JAALEE010000277.1:0-3364 GCF_014145265.1 Dietzia sp. CW19
ACCATGTCGAGGTCGCCGCCGGCAACCACCAGGTTCGACCCGCCGCCCAGCACGAGGACCGGAACGCCGGCGGCATCGAGGGCCCCGACCGCGGCCGTGACCGCGTGGGCCGTCTCGCACTCCAGCAGCGCGCGGGGGCGACCACCGATGCGCAGGGTGGTGAGATCGGCCAGGCGGGGATCGGGGACCACGCGGAGACCGGCCACGTCGGATAATCCGCGGATCACGTCGTCGGCGTGGTCAGCGGTGCGGCGATCGGAGGAGGGCGGGAGCACGCGTCCGAGAGTAACCGCCCCCTTGTAGGGTTTGACCCCATGGCGACCCGCTTCTCCCACTCGGCCCACATCGACGCCCACCTCGAGACCGTGTTCACCTCGTACGGCGACGAGGCCTTCTGGCACGACCGCATGGCCGCCATCGGCAGCCCCCACGACACCCTCGACGCGTTCGAGACCACCGGGGACTCCACCACGGTCACGCTGACCCAGCACATCCCGGACGAGGACATCCCGGACGTGGCCCGCAAGGTCCTGCCCGGCCGGTTGATCATCGTGCGGACCACCACGTATGCCGACTTCGACGGCGAGCGGTTCTCGAGCTCCGCCCGCGCGGAGGCCGCCGGCGGGCTGGGGGTCATCGACGGAGGCTCGGAGGCCGTCTCGCAGGGCGGCGTGGTGGTGGAGTCCGCGACGGGCCAGGTCAAGGTCTCCGTCCCGCTGCTGGGCGGCAAGCTGGAGAAGCTGGTCGTGTCCCACCTGACCCGGTTCTTCGACGCCGAGACGCAACACCTCAACCGCTGGACCGCCGCCCGCTGACACCGCGTCGGCACGCCGCTGACAACGCTGACACGGCGCTGACCTCGCGTCCAACACCGCGCTGACCTCGGGTTCTGCGATCCGGGCCGGCATCGGCGACAATTGGCGGAATGCACCCGCGGCACGACACCCAGCGACTCCCCGTCCACGACCGACCCGGCGTCCAGCACGCCGAGACCCAGCAGTTCGCCACTGCAGCGGCCGGTGACCGGCCTGACCGCGGCGTCACCGGAGACACCGACCGGAAGCGCCGCGGCCCGATGATCGCCCTGATCGCCGCGATCGCCGTGGTGGGCCTGGTCGCCGGGGTGGTGGGGCTCGAGTTCGGCACCCGCAACGCGGTCGAGAACCGGATCCAGGAGGAGGTCACGGCCTCCCTCGGCAGCCCGGCGCAGGTGGAGTTGGGCGCGCGCCCGGTGATCCTGTCGTACTTCGGCGGTGACCTGGGCACCGTCCGCATCACCACCGACGGCAGCCCCGCGGAGGGCGGAGGCGGCCCCGCCCCCGCGATCGACATCACCGCCGAAGGGGTCAGCTCGGCCGACGACCTCACCTACGTGGACTCGCTGACCGGGACCGCCTTCGTCTCCGACCAGGCCATGTCCACCGCCGCACAGCAGGATTCCGCGGGCGACAGCATGCTCGGCGGTCTGATCCAGGTGCAGGAGATCGTCTCGGACCCGGCCTCGGGCACGCTCCGTGTCTCCATCAGCGGCCTGGCCGAGGCGATCGTGACCCCCCGGTTGATCGGCGGAAACCTGGAGATGGATCCGTCCCAGGCGTCGATCCTCGGTTTCGCACTGCCGCCCGAGCTGCTCGGCGGCACCGTCTCGATGATGGACTCCGCTCTCGCCGAACTCCCCGAGGGCGTCCAGCTGACCGGGGTCCGCGTGGTCCCGGGCGGCATGGTCGTCGACCTCAGCGGACGCGACGTCGTGCTGGAGTCGACCCGGTAGTCGACTGCCGGTCGCACGGCACACTGAACCCATGCGCCTGCTGATCATCGCCGACACCCACGTCCCGACGCGCGCCCGCGATCTCCCGCCCCGGGTGTGGGACGAGGTCGACGGTGCGGACGTGGTGGTCCACGCGGGCGACTGGATGGACGTGGCACTTCTCGACGCGGTGGAGGAACGCTCCACCCGGTTGGTCGCGTGCTGGGGCAACAACGACGGACCCGAGTTGCGCGCCCGGGTGCCCGAGGTGGCTCGCGTGACCCTCGAGGGGGTGCGGGTGGCGGTGGTGCACGAGACCGGGCCGTCGGCGGGCCGGGACAGGCGCATGAGCGAGGCCTATCCGGACACCGACGTCCTGGTGTTCGGTCACTCGCACATCCCGTGGGACACCACCGCGGCGAACGGCTTGCGGTTGCTCAACCCGGGTTCCCCCACCGACCGCCGTCGGCAGCCGTACTGCACGTACATGACCGCCACCCTCGCCGGCGGCCTGGTGGGCGAGGTCGAGCTGCACCGGCTTCCGCCGACCCGGTAGGTGGCGCCGGGCGGCGGCCGACGGATTCTGCCACCCTGGGACGTATGACCACCGAAGCCACCATGCGTGCCGTGACCCAGTACTCCCTCGGCGATCCGGACGTCCTCGTCGTCTCCGAGCAGCCCCGCCCCGAGCCGCGGACCAACGAGATCCTGGTGCGCGTCAGGGCCACCAGCGTCAACCCCACCGACTGGAAGCACCGCGGGAACGGCGGGTTCCTCGGGGAGCCGCCGTTCGTGCTCGGCTGGGACCTGTCCGGGGTCGTCGAGGCGGTCGGCATCGGAGTGGCCCGGTTCGCCCCCGGCGACGAGGTCTTCGGCATGCTCTCCTACCCGTTCGGGCACGGCGCCCACGCTGACTACGTGACCGCGCCCGCGGCCTGGTTCGCCCCCAAGCCCGCCTCTCTCGGCCATGTGCAGGCCGCCGCGTTACCGCTGGTGTCCCTGACCGCATGGCAGGCGCTCGTGGAGTACGCCGACATCCAGCCCGGTCAGCGGGTGCTGATCCACGCCGCCGCCGGCGGGGTGGGGCACGTGGCGGTCCAGATCGCCAAGGCCCGGGGCGCGTACGTGATCGGCACCGCCAGCGCCGGCAAGCACGGGTTCCTGCGAGACCTGGGCGTGGACGAGGCGATCGACTACCGCGAGGTGGACTACGCCGAGGCCGTCAGCGACGTGGACGCCGTGCTGGACACCATCGGCGGTGACACGTCCACGCGTTCACTGCGCACCCTGCGGCCCGGCGGGATCGTGGTGTCGATCCTGCCGGTGGGGTCGAAGGACTTCTTCCGCGAGGCCGAGGAGCTCGGCGTCCGGGCGATCCGCATGCTCGTCGACTCCTCCCGGCACGACCTGGTCTCCGTCACCGAGCTGGTGGAGCGGGGTGAGCTGCGGGCCAGCATCGCCGAGGTCTTCCCGCTCGAGCAGGCGGCGGAGGCCCACCGGCGCGGGGAGACCGGCCGGACCACCGGCAAGATGGTGCTCACCACCGACTGAGGTCCGGCCCCGCGCGGTGCCGGCGGGGTCAGCCCTCCGGGAAGCCCTCGAGCACCGCGCGGC
>NZ_JAALEE010000278.1:0-1804 GCF_014145265.1 Dietzia sp. CW19
CGCAGAAGGCAGCGCGCCGCCGCCTCGACCTGGACCCGGTCGGCATCGTGCTGCTCGGGGCGGCCGTGTTCTCGGTGATGCTGCCCTTCCTCAACCGCGGGGCCCACCCCGCGCTGTGGGCCCTGGTGCCGCTCGGGGTGGCCCTGCTCGGGGCGTTCGCCTGGTGGGAGCGCCGCTACGAGCGGGTCGGTCGCCCGCCGCTGGTCAATCCCGAGATCTTCCGCGACCCGGCGTTCCGCAACGGCATGATCATCGTCTCGATCTACTTCATGGGCGGGACCAGCCTGTGGATCGTGATGCCCATGTACCTGCAGTTCCACCTGGGGTACGCGCCGATCGACTCCGCGCTGGTGAGCCTGCCCGCCTCGATCTGCGCCGCGGTGTCCGCGCAGGTCGCGGGGCGGTTCGTGCTGAAGCTCGGGCGTCGGCTGGTGATCGTCGGGTTCTGCCTCACCCTCACCGCGCTGGGCACGTTCATCCTGCTCGCGGGGTTGGTCGAATCCGGGGCGGTGGGCTACCTGATCTTCATGGCCCCCGCCGCGCTGATGGGCACCGCCCAGGGCATGACCATCTCCCCCAACCAGACGCTGACGCTGCGGGCGGTCGACCCCGCGTACGGCGGGGTGGCCGGCAGCATCATCTCCCTCGGCCAGCGCATGGGCACCGCGATCGGCACGGCCGTCGTGCCCGGCGTGCTGTTCTGGATCGTCGAGTCCCAGGACGACTGGCTGCTCGCGTTCCGGGCGGCCCTGGGATTGATCGCCGCGCTGGCGGCGGGCGCGCTGGCGTTCAGCGTCGCCGACCGCCGCCGCGAGAAGCGCTGCGCCTGAACCGGGCAGCCCTCTTCGCAGCTCCCTGCTCGCCCCTCCCCCGGTTGGCGGACACCCCACCCCGACCCCACTGTGGTTGGCTGTGGTTGGCGGACACCCCGCCCCGACCCCACCGTGGTTGGCTGTGGTCGGCGGACACCCCGCCCCGGTTGGCGGACATCTGATGCGAAGGACGGCCCGCCGGACACGAATTCTGTCCGCCAGGTGAGGGACGGGGTCCGCCAGGCGGGGGGGACGGAGGCAGGAGCGGCTGCTCAGAGGGTGGCCGCGAGCTCCACGCCCTGCTTGATGGCGCGCTTGGCGTCCAGCTCCGCGGCCACGTCGGCGCCGCCGATCACGTGCACCCGAGCCCCTGCCCCGGCTCCGGAACCGGCCAGCTCATCGGCGAGGTCGCGTACCGATTCCTGGCCCGCGCACACCACGACCGAGTCCACGTGCACCACCCGGTGGGCGCCATCGGCGTCGAGGATGTGCAGCCCGTCGTCGTCGATCTTCTCGTAGGTCACCCCGGTGTACTGCTGTACTCCGCCCGTCTTGAGCTCGGCTCGGTGGACCCATCCGGTGGTCTTGCCCAGGCCCTTGCCGATCGACGTGGTCTTGCGCTGGAGCAGGTGCACCTCGTGCGCGGGGTCGTCCAGGACAGCGGCGCCCAGGCCCGCTCTGTCGACAGCCGGGTCCGTCACCCCCCAGTGCCGCTTCCACGCCACTACGTCGGTGGAGTGTCCGTGTGCGCGGCGGCCGTCGAGATCCAGTCCCGGCCCGCCGGCCAGCAGGAACACGGAGACGTCGACGCCGATCCCTCCGGCACCGATTACCGCCACGCGACGGCCGGGCCGGCGCGCGCCGGTGAGCAGCTCGGGGTAGGTCATGACCATGGGATGGTCGGCGCCCGGCAGGTCCAGCACCCGCGGGCGGACCCCGGTCGCCACCACCACGTGGTCGAACCCGGCCACATCCGCGGCGGCGGCGCGCCG
>NZ_JAALEE010000279.1:0-646 GCF_014145265.1 Dietzia sp. CW19
AGCGCACCCCGCGCTTCGGTGGGGCCTGAGCGTGCCTCTACGTCTGCTCCGGCATCTCCGGCAGTCGCCAGTCGACGGGGTCCACGCCGAGTCGGTGCAGTTCGTCATTCGCGCGGCTGAACGGCCGGGAGCCGAAGAACCCTCGCGAGGCCGACAGGGGTGAGGGATGGGCGGAGGCGATGACCGGGGTGTCGCCGAGCATCGGCGCCAGGGACTGTGCCTGGCGGCCCCAGAGAATCGCCACCAGCGGACGGCCGCGCTCCACCAGCGCCTCGATCGCGCGCCCGGTGACCTCCTCCCACCCCTTCCGTCGGTGAGAGGCCGGCTGCCCCGGCGTCACCGTGAGGACCCGGTTGAGCAGGAGGATCCCGCTGCCGGCCCAGGAGCTCAGGTCGCCGTGCCGGGGGGCCGGCAGCCCCAGATCGTCGGAGTACTCGCGGTAGATGTTGACCAGGCTCCGTGGCAGGGGGCGGACGTGGCCGTCCACGGCGAAGCTCAGGCCGACGGCGTGCCCGGGCGTCGGATACGGATCCTGACCCACGATCAGCACGCGGACGTCGTCGAACGGCTGGGTGAAGGCGCGCAGGATCCGTTCACCCTCCGGCAGGTATCCGCGGCCCGCGACTTCCTCCGCGCGGAGGAAGTC
>NZ_JAALEE010000279.1:685-1639 GCF_014145265.1 Dietzia sp. CW19
CCATCCGGTGGATGCGGTCCTCCACCGGCGCCAACGCGCTCGCCCACCCCGGGTCGACGACCTCCCCCAGCGGAGGTCGAGCCGATCGGTCGCCCGCCACCCGGTCAGTCGATCCGTCGGAGTTCGGAGCGGTACCGCATCGCGTTGTCGTGGTACTTCTGCGTGTTCCCCTCGAGCATCGCCGGGTCCACCTCGTACCCCTCGCGGATCCTCGCGGGGGCTCCCATCGCCATCCGAGCGGGGGGCAGTTCGAACCGTGGCGGGATCAGACACCCGGCGGCGACGACCGCCCCGGCACCGATCACGGCGCCGTTGAGCACGATCGAACCGGAGGAGACCAGGGCTCCGTCCCCGATGGTCGCCCCCTCGATGTGCGCGTTGTGCCCCACGATGCAGTGCTCCCCGAGCACCGTCGGTTCCGACTCCGTGCAGTGGACGATCGTGCCGTCCTGGATGTTGGTCATGGCGCCGACCTCGATGCGCCCGTAGTCGCCGCGGAGAACGGCGGTCGGCCACACGGACACGCCCGGTCCCAGGCGGATGCGACCGATCACCACCGCGTCGGGGTGCACCCAGGCGTCGGGGGCGATGTCGGGTTCGAGGTCTCCGAGTGCGTAGACAGCCATGCGGCCAGCCTAGTTCGCACCCCGCGCGGAGTCCCAGCCCCCGGGGGTCCGCGGGCGCCCGTCGAGGGAGACGGTTCCGGGGTCTCCCTCGTGGATCGTCCCGATGACGGTGAAACCCGGGGGGACGGTGGTCCCGGGCGGGAAGGTGCCCAGCAGACCGTGGTCCTCACCGCCGTCGAGGATCCAGTCCGCGATCTGCGCCTCCGGATCGGGGAGACCCAGGACGGCGGCGGCCTCGCCCAGGCGGGGGTCGACGGGGAGCGCGTCGACGACGAGGTCCGCCGCGACGCCGGAGGCCCGCGCCATCCCCGACAGGTCGCGCATCAGG
>NZ_JAALEE010000280.1:0-2863 GCF_014145265.1 Dietzia sp. CW19
CCGCGCTCACGGTGACGGCCTCGGGGGCGAGCACGGCGGCGTCGTAGCCGAGCCGCTGCCCGTCGGCGGTCAGCTCGCCGCCGTAGTTGTACAGGACCCGGGAGGCGGACGGGTCGAACGCCGGGAGCTCGGTGCTGACCCCGGGGTCGAGGGTGACGATCCAGATGGCGAGGTGGCTGTCCGGGCGCGCGGCCCAGGAGTGCGGTGGCGGGTCGAGTGCCCGGATCCCGTCGATCTCCCCGGCGATCACCCGGACGCGCGCGGCGGCCCCCTCCTCACCGCGGACGACGACCGGGGTGTCCTCGGACCAGAACATGTCGAAGTACGGCTCGGCGGACTTGTCCTCGGGGGCGAGGTTGAGCCAGATCTGGAACAGCTCCATGGTGTTGGTCGCGTCGGGATCCAGCAGGGGGAACATCTCCGAGTGCGAGATCCCCGCACCGGCGGTGAGCCACTGTGTGTCACCGTGCCCGAAGCGGGCGGCGGCGCCCAGCGAGTCGGAGTGGTCCACCACGCCGTCGAGCACCACGGTGACGGTCTCGAAGCCGCGGTGTGGGTGCTGGGGGAAGCCGGGCACCTCTGAGCCGTGGTACATCGACCAGCCGTCCTTGCCGGAGAAGTCGCCTCCGATGGACCGGCCCTCCAGGGAGGCCGCGGGACGCATGGTCTCCCCCTCGGCCGCGGGGAACTCGTCGCGGTGGTGGACCGCGAACAGGAACGGGTCGACACCGGGCCACTGCGCGCCGAGCGGGACTACCTGACGGATGGCGGACACTGGCATCTCCTCTGACGGGACGGTACTTGCTGTCGCGTCATACAACTCCGGGCCCTGGCGGTTTGTTCCCTCCCGCGGCCGAGCCCGGGTCAGCCCCGGGCCAGACCCGGGTCAGCCCCGGGCCACCACTCCGGTCACCGGAATCCGGCCGCCGACCGCCTGGCGGAAGTTGAGCACCGCACGCTGGACGTGGTCGCCCGTGGAGACCACGACCGCGCCGGTGGTCCCGCGCTCGCGGAAGATCTGGTCGGTGAACCGGGCGTTCTGGACCGTCGAGTTGGAGTTGCCCTCCTCGGTGATCCGCCACGGTGCGATCCCGGCGCCGCGGAGCCAGTCGCCCATCGCGCGGGCCTCCGTGCGGCCGTTCTGCGGGACTCCACCGGTCACGATGATGCGGGCGGTGGGGTACTCCCGCGCGAGCCGGAAGCCTGTCCTCAGCCGCTCCTCGAGCACCGGCCGGATCCCCCCGTCGGGATAGAGGCCCGCGCCCAGGATCACGATGTCGGTGGTGAACGGATTGACCGTGAGCACCGCCGGGTCGTCGCTCGTGAGCGCGTCCAGGCCGCCGCACATCTGCAGCATCGACTGGTCGACGTACTGGCAGCCCACCATGGTCAGCCCGTTGTAGAGCGCGGTGCCCGACGGGAGCTCCGCCGAACCCGCGGATGCGGTCCCTGCACCGGCCCCCAGCGCGAGCGCCGCCGTGGCCGCGACCGCTGCGAGACGGATGTGTGTCCTACGCACGATGGCGTTCCTCCCCCGAGAAAAGTGTGTGACTCATTTCGTGACCCGATAGTTATCGGTAGCCACGGTACCGCTGTTACCCGTGAGGCAGAATGGGCCAGAAAATCGCCGGGTAGCCTGCTCACATGCCCGCAGGATATGACAAGTCGGCCGCAGTCCGATACCTCTCCCGAGCGGACCCCGAGCTCGGACGCCACATCGAGTACGTCGGTCCGTGCACCCTCACGCCCGCCCCGGCCGCCGGACCGAACACCCTGTTCGATCGCCTGGCCTCCTCGATCCTGTCCCAGCAACTGTCGGTGAAGGCGGCCGCGACGATCGCCGGCCGACTCCGGGAGCGGGCCGCGGGGCCCCGCCATCTCGATCCCGTCCTCCTGGCCGCCCTCTCCGACGACGAGATCCGCGCCTGCGGCGTCTCCCGCCCCAAGATCGCCGCGCTCCGGGACCTGACCGACGCCGTGGGGACCGGACGGATCCCCACGATGGCGGAGCTGGAGGAACTCGACGACGACGAGGTGGTCGCCTCCCTGACCACCGTCCGCGGGGTGGGCCGATGGACCGTCGAGATGGTGCTGATCTTCCTGTTGGACAGACCCGACGTGTTCCCCGTCGCCGATGTCGGGGTGCGCCGCGGATTCGAGCGGGTCACGGGGCTCGACGAGGCGCCCACCGCCACGCAGATGCTCACCCGTGCCGAGAGCTGGGCCCCGTACCGTTCGGTCGCCTCCTGGTACCTGTGGCGGGCGGTCGACCAGACCGGGCAGGCGGTGCCCACGCCGCCCCCGTCCGGTAGAACGGACACATGGCAACCACCGCATTCAAGGGAAATCCCGTCACCACGTCCGGCGAGCTCCCCGCCGTCGGCACCACCGCCCCGGCGTTCGAGCTGGTCGGCACCGACCTGTCAGCCGTGACCTCCGAGTCGCTGGCGGGCAAGAACGTCGTGCTCAACATCTTCCCGAGCGTCGACACGGGCGTCTGCGCCCAGTCCGTCCGCACCTTCAACGAGAAGGCCACCGGCCTGGACAACACCGCGGTCGTCAACGTCTCGGCCGATCTCCCCTTCGCGCTCAAGCGTTTCGCCGCCGACGAGGGCATCGAGAACGCCTCCGCCGGTTCCACCTTCCGCAGCGATTTCGCCTCGACGTACGGCGTCACGATGGCCGACGGCCCCCTGGCCGGCCTGTGCGCCCGCTCGGTCATCGTTCTCGACGCCGAGGGCAAGGTCGTCTACACCCAGCTCGTCGACGAGATCACCACCGAGCCGGACTACGACTCCGCGCTCGCCGCTCTCAACTGATCACACTCACGACCGCCGGCCCGCCTCCGTGTGGAGGCGGGCCG
>NZ_JAALEE010000281.1:0-1142 GCF_014145265.1 Dietzia sp. CW19
GGTGCCGGCGGTCGCGGTGGCGGTGGCGGTGGGGCTGGCGGAGTTCAGTCCCAGCTGTCGACGTGGCGCATCAACGGCAACGCCTTCCGCTGGATCCGGCCCATCCGCGAGTGGATCGCGTCGAGGGTCTCGATCGCCTCCGCCACGTAGGGCCCCTTGTTGAGCATCACGCACTCGGACCGCTGCGCCGAGCCCGCGTCGGAGATCTCCGCGCGCGACGGCATCCCGGTTTTCGCGAGCGACTCCAGCACCTGCGTCGCCAGCACGACCGGAACGCGGGCCGCCTGGCACATCAGCGTGATGTTGCGCGGGATCTCCGAGAGCGACTCGAAGCCCATCTCGACGGCGAGGTCACCGCGCGCGATCATCACCCCGATCCGGTCGTGGCGCATGGCCTCCAGCACCAGGTCCGGCAGCGCGCGGTAGGCCTGCCTGGTCTCCACCTTGAGCAGCAACCCCAGCTCCCGCCCCGATTCCGCGCGCTCCGCCCGCAGCGCCTCCACCGCGTCGATGACGTCCCCCCTCGTCCGCACGAAGGACAGCGCCACGACGTCCGCGTGCCGGGACGCGAAGCGCAGGCACTGCCGGTCCTCGTCGGTCAGTGCGGGGGTGTCCACCTCCAGCCCGGGGACGTTGATGCCCTTCTCCGACCCCAGCCATCGGCCGCCCTCGCGGCAGCGCACCACCTCCAGCCGGGCCCAGGGCCCACCCTCCTGACCCGGCATCGAGGTCGCGACGACCTCCGCGGAGATGACTCCGTCGTCGAACAGGACGCGGTCCCCCACCGACAGGGCCTCCACGACCGCGGGGAGCGCGCACCCCAGTCGGATCTCCTCGCCGGACCGCGGCGGCTCCACCGGTTCCATGTCCACGGTGAGCAGGATCGGATCCCCGCGGTGGACCCGGATCCGGCGCGGCACAGCGGGGATGCCGCGGACCCGGGTGTGCTCGAAGTCGCAGTCGATCAGCGTCCCGTCGCGCACCCACGCGTTGCGGTCGCCCTCCGCCAGCACGCCGTCGTCCCCCGCGGACACCACGGTGAACCGCCGCCTGAGCCGTCGTGCGTCGGGGACCTCGATCACGTCCCCCGGGGCCCGCGCCGCGAGCCACCGAGGGTCCACCCGGACGCACAGCGGGGGGTG
>NZ_JAALEE010000282.1:0-4164 GCF_014145265.1 Dietzia sp. CW19
GCGGCCGCGGACCCGCTCATGCCAGCCCGCGCAGACGCGAGGCGGTGGTGCCGATCTCCCGCGCCCCGACCATCGAGTCCGCGTCGATCAGCACCGACCGGCCGGGTCGCCTCTCCCGGGAGCGGGTGGTCTCGTACGGGAACGGGATCATCGGGTGTCCTTTCCGGGACGCGGGCGACGTGCGTACGACAGGGCAGAACAGACCGATGGGTCCATCTATTCCCCACGCCCGCACCCCCACTCCGACCGCCCGGGCGGTGAACACTGGCTTAACGGGATCGCGGCGATCCCGCCCCACCACTACAGTCATGGGATGCGCACCGTCCTCCATACCAAGCTCGACGAGTTCTCCGACCAGCTGGTCCGGTTCTGCGAGATGAACAACCGACTCCTCGACCTCGCCACCGTGGCGCTGCTCGAGGGTGACGAGGTCGCCGCCACCGAGGTCATCGACGGCGCGGCCGAGGTGGAGGATCTGCGCGAGGCGAGCGAGCAGCACGCCTTCGATCTGCTGTTGCTCGAGGCACCCGTGGCCCGCGACCTGCGGCAGGTGGTCTCCGGCATCTACATCGTCGAGCACTTCACGCGGATGGCCGCCCTCACCGGCCACATCGCCCGCGTCGCCCGCCGACGCCACCCCAACCCGGTCATCCCCGGGCCCGTGGTCCCGACGATCCGCGAATTCGCGGAGCGGGACTCGGCCATGGCCCGGAATCTCGGGCAGCTGCTCCCCACCAAGGACGTCCGCCTCGCTCGCTCACTCGATTCGGAGGACGACGCGGTCGATTCCCTCCACGCCGACCTCATGCGGCAGATCTCCGCCGAGGACTGGCCGCACGGCTCGGTCGCGGCGGTGGATCTGGCGCTGCTCGCCCGCTACTACGAGCGGTTCGCCGATCACACGGTCAGCATCGCCAACCGCGTGGTCTACCTCGCCACGGGTGAGAGGCCCGGGGGCGGGTCGCTCTCCCACCTCGAGGACGGCACCGTCCTCGACTGACCCGATCCGATCTCCGATGTGAGGAGCCCGCCGTGTCCCGTCCCATCCACTTCGAGATCCACGCCTCCGATCCTGCCCGGGCTTGCGAGTTCTACGCAGCAGTCTTCGGCTGGACCTACCAGGACTGGAGCGACTTCGCCGGGTCGCCCTACTTCGGCGTGACCTCCGGCCCCGAGGACCAACCGGGCATCAACGGTGCGATCATGCAGCGCCACGGCGACGCCCCTGCGACGGGATCGCCCGCCACCGGCGCGGTGCTCACGATGGGGTGCGGTGATTTCGATGCCACCGCCCGCGCGATCCTCGACGCCGGCGGGACGGTGGCCATGGACAAGCACGCCCTGCCGGGTATGGCGTGGCAGGGCTACTTCCTCGACACCGAGGGCAACGTGTTCGGCATCCACCAGCCGGACCCCGACGCGAAGTAGGGCGACCGCATGACCCGGGTGTGAGCCCGGGTCATGCGGTGGTGGGTGAGCCACCGTGGGGGGTCACCTGCTGCCGCGGGGCCTCACCGGCAGATCGCGCCCGTCGAGGCCGACTGCACGAGCTTGGAGTACTTGGCCAGCACACCGCGGGTGTAGCGCGGCGGGAGCGGCTCCCACCCGGCGCGACGCGCCTCCAGCTCGGCCCCGTCCACCAGCAGGTCCAGGGTCCCGTCGGACACGTCCAGGCGGATGCGGTCGCCGTCGCGGACCAGGGCGATCGGTCCACCGTCCACCGCCTCGGGCGCGATGTGGCCGACACAGAGGCCGGTGGTGCCGCCGGAGAACCGACCGTCCGTCATCAGGAGCACGTCCTTGCCCAGGCCCGCGCCCTTGATCGCGCCGGTGATCGCGAGCATCTCCCGCATCCCCGGCCCGCCCTTGGGGCCCTCGTAGCGGATCACCACGACGTCGCCCGCGGTGATCGTGCCGTCCTCCAGCGCGTCCATCGCCGAGCGCTCCCGCTCGAAGACGCGGGCGGTGCCCTCGAAGACGTCGGAGTCGAAGCCGGCGGACTTGACCACCGCGCCCTCCGGCGCGAGCGATCCGTGCAGGATCGTGATGCCGCCGGTCGGGTGGATCGGCTCGCTCATGGCCCGCAGCACCAGCCCGTCCGGGTCCGGCGGGGCGATGTCGGCGAGGTTCTCCGCGACGGTCTTGCCCGTGACGGTGAGGCAGTCCCCGTGCAGCAGGCCGGCATCGAGGAGGGCCCTCATGACCACCGGCACGCCGCCGATCCGGTCGACGTCCGTCATCACGTGGGCGCCGAAGGGCTTGACGTCCGCCAGGTGCGGCACCTTGGCGCCGATCCGGGCGAAGTCGTCGAGGCTGAGGTCGACCTCCGCCTCGCTGGCGATGGCGAGCAGGTGCAGCACCGCGTTGGTCGATCCACCGAAGGCCATGACCACGGCGATCGCGTTCTCGAACGCCTCCTTGGTCATGATGTCGCGGGCGGTGATCCCGCGACGCAGCAACTCGACCACGGCGTCGCCGCTCGCCTCGGCGTAGTCGTCGCGCCGACGATCCGGCGCCGGCGGGGACGCGCTGCCCGGGAGCGACATGCCCAACGCCTCCGCGGCGCTGGCCATGGTGTTGGCGGTGTACATGCCGCCGCACGCGCCCTCGCCCGGGCAGATGGCCCGCTCGATGGTGTCGACGTCCTCACGGCTCATGAGCCCGCGGGAGCACGCGCCGACCGCCTCGAACGCGTCGATGATGGTGACCTGCTTCTCCGTGCCGTCCGAGAGCGTGGCCCAGCCGGGCAGGGTGGATCCGGCGTAGAGGAAGACGCTCGCCAGGTCGAGCCGGGCGGCGGCCATGAGCATGCCCGGCAGCGACTTGTCGCAGCCCGCGAGGAGCACGGAGCCGTCCAGCCGCTCGGCGCTCATCACCGTCTCCACACTGTCGGCGATGACCTCGCGCGAGACCAGTGAGAAGTGCATTCCCTCGTGACCCATGGAGATGCCGTCGGAGACGGAGATGGTGCCGAACTCCAGCGGGTAGCCGCCGCCGGAGTGCACGCCCTCCTTGACCTTCTTGGCCAGGCGGTCGAGCGAGAGGTTGCACGGGGTGATCTCGTTCCAGGACGAGGCGACACCGATCTGCGGCTTGACCCAGTCGTCGTCGCCCATCCCGACCGCGCGCAGCATCCCGCGGGCCGCGGTCTTCTCCAGGCCGTCGGTGACGTCGCGGCTGCGGGGCTTGATGTCGACACCGTCGTGGGTGCTCGTCTGATCTCTCTGCTGCGTCATACCGCCAGCTTAGGCGTTGGCCCGCGGGGGGCTCTAGAGAGGCGACCGGTCAGTCCGGGGTCAGCTCGAGCAGGCGCCCGCCCGGTCCGTCCTCGAGCACCCATATCGCCCCGTCGGGAGCCTCGGCGAGTGCTCTGACCCGCGCGCCCATGTCCCACTCCTGTACCACGGTGGCCACCTCGTCGCGGAGCTCGACGCGGACCAGGTTCTGTCCGGACAACCCACCCAGGAGTGCGCTTCCGTCCCACCCGGCGAAGCGGTCCCCCCGGTAGATCAGAAGGCTCCCGGGCGAGATGGCGGGCACCCAGTACGTGGCGGGTGGCACGAACCCGTCCCCCTCGCGGTGTCCCGGGATGTCCCCGCCGGAGTAGTGCCTACCCATCGAGGCCTGAGGCCACCCGTAGTTCCCGCCCTCGGTGAGGAGGTTGAGTTCGTCGCCGTGGCGCGGGCCCATCTCGGACACCCAGATCCGGCCCTGCGGATCCTCGGCGATCCCGAGGGGATTGCGGTGGCCGATGGTCCACAGGTCGGCCGCGGCGCCGTCCCCCGCCCACGGGTTGCCGGGCGCCGGGTCCCCGTCGAGGGTCAGGCGGACCACTGCGCCGAGGTTGCTGGCGGTGTCCTGGGCGGGGGTCTGCTCCTGGCGGTCGCCCGAGGTCACGTAGAGGTGGTCGTCGAGGACGAGCAGGCGCAGCGCGAAGTGTCCGTTGCCGGCGGCGGGGTCCTGCTCCCAGATCACCTCCAGGTCCGTCAGCTCGGCGCGGTCCACGTCGAGTATGCCGCGGCCCACCACGCCCTGCGCGCCCTCGGGATGGTCGCGCACCCAGCTGAGGTAGACGGCGCCGTCCTCGGCGTGGGAGGCGCCCGCGGCGACGTCGTGGAGACCTCCCTGCCCGGCGTCGTCGACCGGCGGCACGCCGGCGACCTC